>NZ_JBVIPA010000028.1:954-130718 GCF_055578365.1 Streptomyces sp. NPDC033131 | reverse complement strand
GGGACCCCCATCGAGGCCGCTCCGGCGCCTTGCGATGCACGGCACCAGACCACGCGACCTGATCGGACGCTCATAGTGAAAGGACCCCTAAGGCCCCCGGCGGGCTCACTCCGGCTCGGGCATCTTCTCCGGCGGGTGGAGCGGCTTGGCGTTCCACCGGTGGCGGATGTTGCGGCAGTCCCGTTCGTCGCTGACGCAGATCCAGTAGTCCTCCACGTAGGTGCGGGGCTTCAGCTGCTTCAGTGTGCGGATGATCTGCCGCTCCCGGTCGTCCTTCGGCTGCCGGTGCGGCTGGTAGGTACCGCAGGTGTGGCAGGGGAGCATCTTCTCCTTGGGCATTCCGCCACGATCGCGCGAAACCTCGCATTCCGCTGCCCCTGTGAGCCGCGTGTTCACCGGGGCTCGTGAAGTCCGACGGTTTTGCCGCACTTCTCTCACTCGATTAGCCGTGCGAACCCGGACGTGCCGTAGCACCATGGGCACATGACGGAGATCGACACGTCGGTGCCGCACTCGGCCCGGATCTGGAACTACTGGCTCGGCGGCAAGGACAACTACCCGGTGGACGAGCTGGCCGGTGATGCCTACACCGCCGTCTTCCCCGGGATCGTCACCATCGCCCGCAGCAGCCGCGCCTTCCTCGGCCGCAGCATCCGGTACCTGGTGCAGGAGGCCGGCGTACGGCAGTTCCTCGACGTGGGCACCGGCCTGCCCACCGTCGACAACACCCACGAGGTCGCCCAGCGCCTCGCCCCCGAGTCGAAGATCGTCTACGTCGACAACGACCCGCTGGTCCTCGCCCACGCCCGCGCCCTGCTCACGTCCACGCCCGAGGGCGCGACGGCGTACGAGGACATCAGCCTCTTCGAGCCGGAGCAGATCCTGCGCGCCGCCGCGAAGACCCTCGACCTCACCCGGCCCACCGCGTTGATCCTCAGCGGCATCCTCGGCCATGTCGCCGACTACGACGGGGCCCGCACCATAGTCCGCCGCCTCCTGGAGGGCCTCCCCTCCGGCAGCTACCTCTGCGTCAACGACGGCTCCCGGGGCACCGACCCCGACTACGAACAGGCCCAGGACGCCTACAACGAGACCGGCGCGGTCCCCTACTTCCTGCGCCCGGTCGACCGGATCGCCGCCTTCTTCGACGGCCTCGACCTGGTCGACCCCGGCGTGGTGTCGGTACCCCTGTGGCGCCCCGACGGCACCGCCCCCGCCCCGATCGGCCAGCACGGCGGCCTGGCCCGCAAGCCCTGAATCCTGCCCGCCGACGACGAGGAAGCCCCCGCGAGTCACGTCCTCGCGGGGGCTCCTCGTCATTCCGCCTGCCGTGTGAAAGGTGAGAAGACGATCACGAGGCAGGACGCTCATAGTGAAAGGGGTCAGGAGGACAGGAGCAGGACATCCGCCCGGGACTTCGCCGCCTCGTGACGGCGGGCCACGTCCTGCCAGTCGACGACCTGCCACATCGCCTCGATGAAGTCGACCTTCTGGTTCCTGTACTGGAGATAGAAGGCGTGCTCCCAGGCGTCGAAGACGAGGATCGGCACCGAGCCCTGGCCCACGTTGCCCTGGTGGTCGTAGATCTGCTCGACGATGAGGCGGCCGCTCAGCGGCTCGTAGGCGAGGACGCCCCACCCGGAGCCCTGAGTGGTGGCGGAAGCCTTGGTCAACTGCGCCTTGAACCCCGCGAAGGAGCCGAACGACTCGGTGATGGCGTCCGCCAGGCCGCCCACGCCGTCCGTGGCGAGGGGTTCGCCGCCGCCGTCGCCGCTCATGTTCGTCCAGTAGATGCTGTGCAGGATGTGCCCGGAGAGGTGGAAGGCCAGGTTCTTCTCCAGGCCGTTGACCGACCCCCACTGCTCCTTGTCCCGCGCCTCCGCGAGCTGCTCCAGCGTGTCGTTCGCGCCCTTCACGTAGGCGGCGTGGTGCTTGTCGTGGTGCAGCTCGATGATCTCGGGGCTGATCACGGGGGCGAGCGCGGCGTAGTCGTAGGGCAGTTCGGGCAGCGTGTACACGGGCATGCGGGGTCCCCTCGAACCTCTTATTGCAAATAACTTGCAACTGCACGCTATCAACAAGAAGGGCCGGGCGAGAAGAAGGCCCCCACGTGTCGCACGTGAGGGCCTTCTGCCGGCGAAGGGGCGCGTCAGCTCCTCGCGCGCGCCCGCTGCCAGGCGTACCCGACGACCGCCAGGACCAGCGTCATCCCGCCCGTCGAGTACAACTGCACCCGCGTGTCCGGTTCCCGCGCCATCAGGACGAAGATCGTCGCCATCCCGGCCAGTGCCACCCACGTCAGCACCGGGAACGCCCACATGCGCACCGCGAGCTTCCCCGGATTCTCCCGCTCCAGACGGCGGCGGAGCCGGAGCTGCGAGAGGGCGATGAAGATCCAGACGACGAGGATGACCGCGCCGATCATGTTGAGGAGCCAGGGGAAGACGTCGTCGGGGCGCCAGTGACTCAGGAGCACGCAGACGAAGCCGAAGACGCAGGACGCGAGGACCGCGACGCGGGGGACCCCGCCCGAGACCCGGCCCAGCGCCCGGGGGCCCTGGCCGCGCTCGACCAGGGAGTAGGCGATGCGGGAGGAGCCGTAGATGTTGGCGTTCATCGCGGACAACAGGGCCACGAGGACGACCACGTTCATCAGTTGGCCGGCGCCGGGGATGCCGAGCTCGTCGAGCGTGGCCACGTACGGGCCCTTCTCGACGACCGCCTTCGAGTCCCAGGGGACGAGGGTGACGATGACCGCCATCGAGCCGATGTAGAAGAGCGCGATGCGCCACATCGCCGTACGGACCGCGCTCGCCACACCGCGGACCGGGTCCTGCGACTCGGCCGCCGCGATGGTGACGGTCTCCAGACCGCCGTACGCGAAGACCGAGGCGAGCAGGCCGATGACCAGGCCCTCGCCGCCGTGGGGGAGGAAGTCGCTCAGATGCGACGTGCCCGGCGCGTCCGTGCCCGGGAGGACACCCGCGATCGCCAGGACGCCGAGGACCAGGAACAGGGTGATCGCGCCGACCTTCAGGGCCGCGAACCAGAACTCGAACTCGCCGAAGTTCTTCACCGCGGCGAGGTTCGCGCCGCAGAAGACCAGCATGAACAGCGCCACCCAGGCCCACTCCGGCGTGCCCGGCAGCCAGCCCGTCACGATCTTCGCCGCGCCGATGCCCTCCAGACCCACGGCCGTGCAGAGCAGGACCCAGAACGACCAGCCGGCGGTGAAACCGGCCCAGGGACCGATCGCGCGCTCGGCGTGCGCGGAGAAGGAACCGGAGGAGGGGTAGGCGGCGGACATCTCACCGAGCATCCGCATCACCAGCATCACGAGGATGCCGGAGAGGGCGTACGCGATGACGATCGACGGACCGGCGGCGGCGATTCCGGCGCCGGAGCCGACGAACAGGCCGGCGCCGATGACACCGCCGAGGGCGATCATCGACAGGTGGCGCTGCTTGAGGCCGTGGGACAGGGAGACGTCCGTGGGGGGCGTCTTCGTGGTGGTGCTGGGCATGGGCGCGGCTCGTCCAGTGCGTGAGATGGGCAAAACGCCCACAGTCTGGGCAGCCTCTCCGGCCGGAAGGAGAGACCGCCCAGCATGCGGACGCCCGTGCCACGCAGCGTGGTTACGCCGCCACGGAGGTGTAGTGCGAGGCGTCCCCCTCGATCACGTAGCTCTCCTTGCCCTCCACGCCCACCGGCACGTCACCGGCGACGGTCACCCGGTGCAGGCGGCGGGGCAGGCCGTCGTAGTTGTCGATGGCGTAGTGCTGGGTGATGCGGTTGTCGAACAGGACGAGCTGGTTCTCCGACCAGCGGTGGCGCAGGACGTTCTCCGGGCGGGTCACGTACGCCTGGAGCAGGTCGAGGATCCTGCGGGACTCGCCCACCGACAGGCCCACCAGACGCTGCGCGAACCCGCCGATGAACAGGCCGCGTTCGCCGGTCAGCGGGTGGACACGGACCACCGGGTGGGCCGTGCGGTACTTGATCGACGTGAACTGCGCGCGTGCGGCGGCCTGCGCCTCGTCGACCGTCTCCTCCGGTACGGCGTAGTCGTAGTCGTTGGTGTGCTCGGCCCACAGCGTGTCGGCCAGCAGCCGCAGCGGCTGCGGCAGATCACGGTAGGCGGCGGCCGAGCTGGCGATCAGGGTCTCGCCGCCGTACGGCGGGACCGTGATGCTGCGCAGGGTGCTCGCCTGCGGCGGGTTGAGGACGAAGGTGACGTCCGTGTGCCAGTTGTTGGCGGCGCGGCCCCGCTCGCTGTCGACGGGCAGCACGTTCGGTACGCCCTCGACGGACGGCACGGTCGGGTGGGCGGTGGTGATGTCCCCGAAGTGCCGGACAAAGGCCTGCTGGCCCTCGTCGTCGAGGTCGACGTCGTCGAAGACCAGGGCCTTGTGGGTGTTCAGCGCGTCGCGGAGGGCGACGACCGTCTCCTCGTCGAGGGGCTTGGCGAGGTCGACGCCGGAGATCTGTGCACCGATGTTCGCGGTGACCTTGCGGATCCGGATGTCGGACATGTGCGGGTCCTTTCAGACTCGGGCGAGTGCGGGCGTGACGTACTGGTTGGCGGGGCGTGGGAGCCCGTATCGCTCCCGCAGGGTCCGGCGCGGGCCGTACTCCGTGCGGAGCAGGCCGCGGGTGCGCAGGATCGGGACGACGTGGTCGACGAAGGTGTCGAGGCCGGAGGGCAGCACCGCGGGCATGATGTTGAAGCCGTCGGCGGCCCCCTGCGTGAACCACGTCTCGATCGCGTCGGCGACCTGCTCGGGTGTGCCCGCGAAGGTGAGGTGCCCGCGGCCGCCGCCGAGCCGCCCGACCAGTTGCCGCACGGTGAGGCGTTCGCGCCGGCCGAGCCCGACGATGAGGGTGTAGCGGCTCTTGGCTCCCTCGATGGCACTCTCCGGCGGCAGGTCGGCGGGGAGCTGGGCGTCCAGCTCCAGTGTTCCCGGCTCCAGTTGCAGCAGGCTCTCCAGCCGGGCCACTCCGTGCGTGTACACGATGTGGTCCTCGAGGAGCTGCTCCTTCTTCCGGGCCTCCGCCTCCGTCGACCCGATCACCGGGACGATGCCGGGCAGCACCTTGATGTGGTCCGGGTCGCGGCCGGCCGCCGCCGTACGGGACTTGAGGTCCGCGTAGAAGGCCTGCGCGTCCTCGATGGTCTGCTGGGCGGTGAACACGGCCTCCGCGTACCGTGCCGCGAAGCGCTTTCCGTCCTCGCTCGACCCCGCCTGCACCAGCAGGGGGTAACCCTGCGGGGTGCGCGGCACGTTGAGGGCGCCCTCGACGCTGAAGTACGTCCCCTGGTGCCGGGGCGGATGGACCTTCGTGTCGTCGCCCCAGACGCCGGACGCCTTGTCGGCGACGATCGCGTCGTCCTCCCAGCTGTCCCACAGCTTGAGGGCCACCTCGAGGAACTCGGCGGCGCGGGCGTAGCGCTCGGCGTGCGCGGGCTCGGCGGCGAGACCGAAGTTGCGGGCGGCCTCGGCACCGGCCGTGGTGACGATGTTCCAGCCCGCCCGGCCGCCGCTGATGATGTCGAGCGAGGCGAACTTGCGGGCCAGGTTGTAGGGGGAGTTGTAGGAGGTGGAGGCGGTGGCGATCAGGCCGATGTGCTCGGTGGCCGTCGCCAGGGCGGTCAGCAAAGTGAGCGGCTCCAGGGCGCCGGCGGGCCGCTGGGCCAGGTTGCCCCACAGCTGCGGTCCGTCGGCGAGGAACAGCGAGTCGAACGTGCCGCGCTCGGCGATCCGGGCGAGGTGGACGTAGTGGGCGAGGTCCACGTGCGCGTACGGGTCGCTCTCGGGCAGCCGCCACGACGCCTCGTGGTGGCCGGTGTTCATCAGGAACGCGTTCAGGTGGAGCTGTCTGGTGGTCACTTGTGGTCCTCCGTCACGCCGAGGGCGGCCAGCAGCCGCTCCCGGTACTCGCCGAGCAGCGGATCGCGGTACGAGCGCGGATGCGGGCGGTCGATGGTCAGGTCGAGGCCGATGCGGCCCTGGTCGAGGACGAGGACCCGGTCGGCGAGCACGATCGCCTCGTCCACGTCGTGGGTGACGAGCAGCACGGAGGGGCGGTGGCGTTCCCACAGCTCCCTCAGCAGGACGTGCATCCGGATCCGGGTGAGCGCGTCCAGGGCACCGAACGGCTCGTCGGCCAGCAGGAGCTCCGGCTCACGGACCAGGGAGCGGGCCAGGGCGGCGCGCTGCGCCTCGCCGCCGGACAGCTCGTTCGGCCAGGCCCGTTCGCGGCCCTTCAGGCCCACTTCGGCCAGGGCCTCGCGGCCCCTCCGGTCCGCCTCCTTGCCGTCGAGACCGAGCAGGACGTTGTCGAGGACGCGCTGCCAGGGCAGCAGCCGGGAGTCCTGGAAGACCACGGACACCCTGGACGGGGCCGTCAGCCGACCGCTCCCCGCCACCTCGTGGTCGAGGCCGGCGACCGCCCGCAGCAGCGTGCTCTTGCCGGAGCCGCTGTGCCCGAGCAGGGCGGTGAACTGTCCGGCGGGGAGGTCGAGGTCGATGTCGTCGAGGACCGTGCGCCCGTCGAACGACCTGTTCAGGCCCCGGAGCTGGACGGCCGGGCGGGTCAGTTGCTCAGCGTGCGGCGCCATGACAGCACCCTCCGTTCGATCAGACGGACCGCGCTGTCGGAGATCAGGCCGAAGATGCCGTAGACGACCAGGCCGACGAGGATGACGTCCGTCTGGCCGTAGTTCTGGGCCTGGAACATCATGTAGCCGAGCCCGCTGGTGGCGTTGATCTGCTCCAGCACGACCAGGCCCAGCCAGGAGCCGGTCACCCCGAGCCGCAGCCCGACGAAGAAGCCGGGCAGGGCGCCGGGGATGACGATCCGCCGGATGAAGGCGTACCTCGACAGGCCCTGGACCTCGGCGAGCTCGACGTACCGGTGGTCGATGCCGGACAGCGCGGAGTGCGTGTTCAGGTAGATCGGGATGTAGACGACGATCGCGATGATCGCCACCTTGAAGGTCTCGCCGATGCCCAGCCAGAGGATGAACAGCGGGATCAGGCCGAGCGTCGGGATCGCCCGGTTGAGCTGCACGGACCCGTCGATCAGCGCCTCGCCGGTCCGGCTGAGACCGGCGGCCAGGGCCAGGGCGATGCCCGCGGTCAGGCCGATCGCGAAGCCCGATCCGGCGCGTTGCAGCGAGGTCAGGATGTCGTGGGGCAGGGTGCCGTCGGTCCACAGGCGGACGCCGCTCTCCAGCACCGTCCAGGGCGCCGGGATCGCACCCGGGTCGAGCTGTCCGGCGGCGGAGGCGGCGGCCCACAGGGCGAGGACGAGGGCGGGGCCGAGGAGGCGGGTCGCGGGCAGCCGGCGGCCGGGGGAGAGGCGGCGGCGCCGGCGGACCTGAGGACTGCCGGCCTCGGTCGGCGTGACGGGCGCGGTGGCGGTCGTGGTCACGGTGGCGCTCACCTCCGGTACTCCGCCGGTACGGACTTCGCCGCGATGCCCTCGAAACGCCGGTCGAAGAGCGAGTCGACCTTGAGCTTCTTCACGAAGCCGCCCTCCGCCAGCAGATCGGCGGTCTCCTGCTCCCACTTCACGGCCTCGTCCCAACTCGGCGGGAACAGAGGCTTGTTGGCGAGTTCGGTGATCGACCGTGCCTGCGCGAGGCTCAGGTTCTGCGTCTTGACGTAGAACTCCTCGTTCCAGGCGTCCGGGTGCTCGTACTGCCACACCTGGCCCTTCGCCCAGTACGGGACGTACGCGGCGACCGCGGCGGCCTTGGCGGAGTCGGACAGCACGGAGGCCGGCGCCCACAGCAGGTTGAGCAGGTCCACGACGTCCGTGGTGATGGCGTGGGCGCCCTTGGACTCGTACTGCTGGAGATAGGCGGGCGCCTGCTGGTTGGCGAGCGGCGCGATGTCCACCTGGCCCGACTGCAGTGCCGTGAGGAACTGGTTGCTGGTCAACGGCACGAGTTTCACGTCGTCGTACGCCAGCCCCGCCTTCTTCAACGCCCGCAGGAGTACCACACCTTGGGCCTGTCCCTGCGAGAAGGCGAGCTTCTTTCCCTTGAATTCCTCGACCGAGCGGATGTCGCTGCCGGGCTTGGTGGCGAAGAGGTAGTTCGGCTTGCGGGTGATGTTGATCGCGACGATTTTCGCGTCGTAGCCCTGGAACTGCGCCTGGATCGGCGGAATTCCCGCGTTGTTGGCGACGTCCAGGGATCCGGCGCGGAAGGCGTTGATGACGTCGGGTCCGGCGCCGATGTTCGCCCAGCTGCTCACCTTGAACGGAAGGTCGTCGAACCCGGCGAGCTTGAACTGGAGTTGCTGGACGTTCTGGTACGAGGCGATTTTCAGGCTGGTGCCGGCGGGGACCGTCTTCGCCAGCGGCTCGGAGAGGGACGTCTTCGAGGCCGCGGCGCTGCTGCCCGCGCAGCCGCTGAGGCCGGCGGCAGCGGCGGAGACGCCGAGCAGGGAGGTGAGAAAGAGCCGTCGGTCGATTCCGGGCGTGGGTGGGGAGGGCATGGGAGGACTCCGTAAGCCGAGAAGTGAAGCGAGAAGTGAAGCGAGACGTGAAGCGTGAAGTGAAGGGAAACGCGCGCGATTCCGGGCAGGGGAAACGCCGAGGCCCGACAAGGGAATTCACGCAGGAAGAGAGGTGGGCGCGCGCTTCAAGCGCGGCAACGCGTCAGCAACAGAGGGTGCGACAGCTCATGACCAGGATGTTCCTTCCCTCGGACCGGCCCTGTCAACATTCCGCGTTTCTGAATTAATTCCGCTCAGGTGAGGCGCCCAGCGGATCCCGGTAGAGCACGTCCAGAGCCACTGATCCGCCCGCCACGGCAAGCACGGAATCCCCGAAACTCGTCGGCACCACGGCCGCGGCCCGCTCCGCCCCGACCTCGTCCCGCAGCGCGGAAAGGCAGTCCGCGCGATGCAGAACGCCGATCTCGGTGACGACGACGGTCTCCGGATTGAGCACGTCGAGCAGCAGCCCGACCGCCCGCCCGACCCGACGCGCACGGTCCACCAGCAGCCGTACGGCGGCCAGGTCGCCGTCGGCCGCCGCGGCGACCACGTGCATCGGGTTCACGCCGTCGGTGACACCCGCCTGCCGCGCCCGCCGGCACAGCGTGCGCTCGCTCAACTCGGCCTGGAGGCAGCCGGTGCGCCCGCACGCGCAGGCCTCCGTGCCGCCCGGCACCGGCAGGTGCGCGATGGCACCCGCCTGGCTGCGCGGCCCGTGGTGCACCTCGTCGTGGGTGGCGAACGCCGCGTCGACCACGTTGCCGACGAACAGGTGCAGCACGCTGCCGCTGCCGCGCGCCCGCCCGAACAACCGCTCCGCGTTGACCAACGCCCGCGCATGTCCGTCCACATGGACCGGCAGCCCGGTGTGTGCGCCGACCACGTCCCGCACCGGCACATCCCGCCAGCCCAGCAGCGGGTGCGCGACCACGGTCCCGGAGTCCCGGTCCACCCAGCCGCCGACCGCCACACCGGCGCTCAGCGCCCGGCACCCCGGAGCCCCGGCCAGCAGCGCCCGCAGCCCGTCGGCGGCCCGCGCCAGCACCGGCATGGGTTCCACAGCGCCGGCCGTGTGCCTGAGCCGCCGCTCGGCCACCACCCGGCCGCGCAGATCCAGCAGCGCGACCGTGGTGTAGGGCACGGCCACATGGACCGAACCCACAACGAACCGGGAGTCGTCCAGGTCGACGGGCACATGAGGGCGGCCCACCCCCTTGGACTGCCGGGGCACTGCGGCCTCACGGATCAGACCGAGCCGCGCGAACCGGGCGCAGTAGTCGGTCACCGACGCCGGAGACAGCCCGGTCAGCCGGGCGATGGTGCTGCGCGCGACCGGCCCGTGCTCCAGCACGGAGCGCAGCACGACGCTGGCACTGGTCCGGCGCCGGTCGGGATCGGCGGCACGCGGAATCGACGAGACAGCAGACGGGGACGCGGGAGACGAAGACGAGGGAGACGAAGAAGTGCGGGGCGAAGAGGTGCGGGACGAAGAAGTGCGGGGCGAAGAGGAGGCAGGAGGGTGTGCAGCCGCGGTACGGGGCATGGGGGTCATCCTCGGGAACGGGTCCGACAGTGCGCCGACTCATGAGTCGACGCGCACGGATCCGCTCCGCCCGCCCCGACTCAGCGGCGGCGACAGACGGCCGTGCCCACGCGTCGCAGGTCGACGTGGCGACGCGACGAGAAGTTCCGGGCCTGGGCAACCATGCGCCCGAAGCTAGCAAAACGGTCCCGCGCTGCCCAGACGGCGACCGACGGGCGAGACGACGGGTGTCCACGCCGCGCATCTGGTTGGCGGGACCCGACAGATCCGGCTCGCCGCCCCTTCGTATCCCCCACCACGTCACCTCAGTGACCGGCATCACCTCATGGCCGGTGTAGCCCGCATCCTTTGTCCGGAGCCCACCAATCCCGTGTTCCCCCCTTTGTCGGGCGCTGACGGTGATCGACTCGAGGGCGCTGGGATAGCGTCACCAAGTCCCCCGTGCCCACACCATCTCGCGGAGTCCCCATGAGCACCGCTGCCGCCGTCCCCGCCCGCCCGGGACAGGTCCTTGCCGACCTGCTCCCCGCCTCCCGTGTCCGGGACGTGGCCCTCGTGGTCGGTGGTGCCGCGCTCACCGGCCTCGCCGCCCAGATCGCGGTGCCCGTGCCGGGCTCTCCGGTGCCGGTGACCGGTCAGACGTTCGCCGCGCTGCTGGTCGGCACGGCGCTCGGCGCGAGCCGTGGCCTCTCCGCGCTCGTCGTGTACGCGCTGGCCGGTCTCGCCGGGGTGCCGTGGTTCGCGAACGGCACCTCCGGGGTCTCCGTGTCCTTCGGCTACATCCTCGGCATGATCCTCGCGTCCACGGTCGTGGGCGCCCTGGCCCGCCGAGGTGCCGACCGCTCGATGCTCCGCATGGCCGGCACCATGCTCGTGGGCGAGGCGGTCATCTACGCCGTCGGTGTCCCGTACCTCGCCTACGCGGCCGACCTCTCGGTGTCCGCCGCGATCGCGGCCGGCCTGACCCCGTTCCTGATCGGCGACGCCGTGAAGGCGGCCCTGGCGATGGGCCTGCTGCCCTCCGCCTGGAAGCTCGTCAAGCGCTGACCTTCCTGGTCACGTGGAGGCATGACCTGACTGATGCTGTCAGGTCATGCCTCCTTCTGTTGCGCGCCCTAGCTCCCCATCTGCTTCGGCCGCCGCTGCGACCACCACAGCCCTGCCGCACCGGCGGCCATCAGCGCCGTGCCCGCCGCCCCCAACGGCAGTACATGACGCTCGAATCCGGTCTTCGGCAGCTCGTCGCCACCCGGGCCGACCGGCTTGTTGTCGGTGCCGAGCAGCAGCGGGGTGGCCGGGGCGTTCGGCGACGGGTTCGTCGTACCGAACGGAACCGGTCCCTGCTGCCAGAACGTCTTCGTTCCGTCGCCGGTCTGCACCGGCAGACAGATCTTCCCGGTCTTGCCGAGATCGAATGTCGCGTCCACGGCGTACGACTTCGACTGTCCGGCCGCGAGATTGTCGACGGGGCAGGCGAATCCACTGTTCGAGCCCTCCGGCAGATCCTTTTCGTCGATCGGAGAGCAGCCTTGAACGTCCTTGACCGAAAGGCCGTCGAAACCGACGACCAAAAGCCTGATCTTTCCGCTGTCCTTGGTCCCCTCGTTCTTCACCGTGGCGGTGATGTCGGTTTCTTGCGAGCTGTTGTCCACCGAGATCTTCTCGGGCAGCAGCGTGGTCAGCTTCACGCCGGCCGGCGCCTCGTCAACGGCCTTTCCCCCCTTGCTGCTTCCGGGCCCCTGGTCCTCCGCACCGGCGGTTCCGGAAAGGATCATCACGACCGTGAAAGATGCCGTGACCAGCGATCCCGCGATGGTCGTCGCACGACGAGAACTCATGTTCGTCCCCCTTGGCTGCGCCTGAATTCGCAGTACTTGAAGAGGTACCACAAGATTTCTCCGCACTATGCTGGTACGGCGTGAAGTGTGACCATTGTGTTCCAGTCGGGAACAGCCGGAAGGCATTGAGGGGGGGTGCAGCGGATTGCCGGGGAATACGAGGAGCGGTGGAGTTCCAGGGCTCCTGGTGACAGGGCGCTATCGCCTGGTCGAGAGTATCGGCCAGGGGGGAATGGGGCGGGTGTGGCGAGCCGCCGACGAAATACTCGACCGGCAGGTCGCCGTCAAGGAGATGCGCATAGACGGCCTCGACGCCGAGGACGCCCGTACCCGCCGCGAACGCACCCTGCGCGAGGCCAGGGCCACCGCCCGGATCGACCACCCCAACGTCGTGCGCGTGTACGACGTGGTGGACGAGGGCGAACACCTGTGGATCGTCATGGAGTTGGTCGCCGGACGCTCCCTCGAACGCGTCCTGGCGGAGGAGGGCCCGCTCGGCCCGCCGGAGACGGCGCGGCTCGGACTCGGCCTGGTCCAGGCGCTGCGTCAGGTGCACGACCGGGGCGTCCTGCACCGGGACATCAAACCCGGCAACGTCCTGGTGGAGAACGGCGCCCGGCGGATCGTGCTCACGGACTTCGGCATCGCCGCGATCCAGGACGCCAAGGCGCTCACCATGGTCGGCATGCTGGTCGGCTCGCCCGACTACATGGCCCCGGAGCGCATCTCCGGCCGCCTCCAGGGCCCGCCGTCCGACGTGTGGTCCCTCGGCGCGACCCTGTGCGCGGCCATCGGCGGCCGCTCCCCGTTCTCCCGCGACACCACGCTGGCGACCCTGCACGCGGTCCTGTACGAGGAGCCCGAACTCCCCGCGACGGTGGGCCCGTTGTGGGACATCCTGGCGGCCCTGCTGGAGAAGGACCCGACGGTCCGCCCGGGCCTGGCGGAGCTGGAGGCGTCCCTGCTCCCGCTCGCGTATCCGGCGCCGCCCACGACACCGACCGTGCCGGTGGGCGGGGGAGAGGCGGGCGCAGTCTTCCAGGAGGAGGCTCCGGAAGCGGAGCCGGCTGAGGGAAGGGCGGTTGAGGGCCGGCCGGTCGACGGAAGGGATGAGGAGCGGGCAGGAGAACCTGAGCCGACGGCCGAACCGCCGGGGCCGGACATCCAGGACGCGACACCACCCCACCCGTCGGCCCCCGGGGAATCACCCGACACCCGGCAGCTGCGCACGATGCGCGACCCCAGGGCTCCGGCACCGATGCCGGGCCTCGAGCACACACCGACGCCGGGAGCGACACCCGTATCGACGTCCGGAGCCGCACCCGGGCCCGCCCTCGCTCCCCAGCCCGCCGGCGCCTCCACCGAGGCCGCCTCCGGACTGCGCTCGGAGACCCGCTCCGAGACCCCGTCCGGCAACTCCGCGGGCACCGCACCAGCCGGAGAAGCCCCGCCGACCGGGTCAGCCGAAGCAGCCGCACCCGCCGAGCCCACCGGGCTCTGCGGGATCGACGCCGCCCCCACCGTCACCGGCGTCTCGCTCGTCCGCGCCCGGACGGAGACCGAACGCCGCCCCGCACCCGCCCCGGCCCCCCTTCCCCTGCCGTCCGGTGAACTGCCCGGCCCCGCCGTCCCGGCGGACCCTCGGCGCGGACGGCGGGCGGGACGCCCTACGGGTCTCGTCGCCGCTGTCGGCGTGGTCGCCGCGGGCGCGGTCGTCGCGATCGTCCTCGCGTCGGCCGACGGCTCACCGGACGACAACCGGGCGGGAGGCTCCCCGTCGGCCTCCGCCTCGCAGACCGCGTCCACCCCGGGGAGCGACAGCCCTTCGCCGACGGTCGAAGGCACGTCGAGGCCACAGAGCCTGCCGCCGGGCGCGCACCGGGAGGCGGGCGGGTTCGCGTGGGCAACGCCGGCCGGCTGGCGGCGGGACATCAAGACGGGCGCCGAGGTGCACTACACGTCCCCGGACGGAAAACAGGAGCTCGCCGCCAAGTCCTCCCTCGCCCGCGGCGACCTGATGGAGACCTGGCGGACCTCGGAACAGAACGCCCACCAGGGCAGGGACTACCAGAAGATCCGCCTGGAGGAGACGACGTTCCGCGGCAACCCGGCGGTCGTCTGGGAGTACACCTTCACCCTGGAGGGCGTCCCCTGGCACGCCCGGCTGCTGGGCTTCAACGAGAACGGGAAGTCGTACCAGATCAACACCTGGTACCAGCCGGACATCGAGACGCAGGCTCTCAGGACGTACGGCAAGGTCAGGGACAGTTTCACAGTGCTGTGAGAGGCGCAACGAGAGGTGCCGTGAGACGTGTTGCGAGAGGCGCGTGGGACACGACGGAGGGGCCCGTGCCTTACGGCGCACGGGCCCCTCCGTCGTTCACGGGCTGCGATCAGACCTTCGTGACCGCGCGTTCGCCCTTCATCTTCTCCTTCACGAAGGCGATGGCGATCACGCCCGCCGCGACCAGCAGCGACAACACCACGGTCTGGCGGCCGTCGTGCTCGGTGTCGGTCAGCATGTAGCCGAGGACGAACACGATCAGCGCGGCCGTGGCCCAGGTGAGGTAGGGGTACAGCCACATCTTCACGACGAGCTTCTCCGGCGCCTCGGCCTGGATGATCTTCCGCATGCGCAGCTGCGAGAAGCAGATGACCAGCCAGACGAACAGGGCCACCGCACCGGAGGAGTTGACCAGGAAGAGGAAGATCTTGTCCGGGGAGAGGTAGTTGAAGAAGACGGCGACGAAGCCGAACACGACCGACGCGAGGATCGCCGCCATCGGCACGCCCCGGCTGTTGACCCGTGCGAACGCCTTCGGCGCGTCACCGCGCCGACCCAGCGAGAAGGCCATGCGGGAGGCCGTGTAGAGCCCGGAGTTGAGACAGGACAGCACCGACGTCAGCACGATGAAGTTCATGATCTGGCCGGCGTGCGCGATGCCGAGCGAGTCGAGGGCGGCGACGTAGGAGCCGTCGTCCTGGATGGACTTGGCGTCCCACGGCAGCAGCGTCACGACGACGAAGATCGAGCCGAGGTAGAAGACGCCGATACGCCAGATGATGCTGTTGGTCGACTTCGTCACGGCCCGCTGCGGGTCCTCGGACTCGCCGGCCGCGAGGGTCGCGATCTCGCTGCCCATGAAGGAGAAGACGACGAGCAGCACACCGGTGAGAATGGCGCCGGGCCCGTTGGGCAGGAAGCCGCCGTGGTCGGTGAGGTTGCCGAGCCCGGCCTGGTCGCTGTCGACGCCGGGCAGCACGCCGAAGACGGCGAGCCCGCCGATGACGATGAACGCACCGATCGCCACGACCTTGATCCCGGCGAACCAGAACTCGAACTCGCCGTAGGACCCGACGGACACCAGGTTGGTGGCGGTGAGCACCACCATCACGATGAGGGCCCACCCCCACTGCGGTACGGCGGGTATCCACCCTTCGAGGATCTTCGCGCCGGCGGTGGCCTCCACCGCGAGGACGACCACCCAGAAGAACCAGTACAGCCAGCCGATGGAGAAACCGGCCCAGGGCCCGAGCGCCCGGTCGGCGTGTGCGGAGAACGAGCCCGAGGTCGGGTTGGCGGCGGACATCTCGCCGAGCATTCGCATCACCAGCACCACGAGCGTGCCGACGAGCGCGTACGACAGGAGGATGCCGGGGCCCGCGGTGGCGATGCCGGAGCTGGATCCGACGAAGAGTCCGGCACCGATGACACCACCGATGGCGATCATCGAGAGATGGCGGTTCTTGAGTCCCGCCTGGAGGCCGCTTCCGGGTTCGCCGGGGGCTCCGGGGTCGTGACCAGTCTTGGGAAGGGTCGGCTGCGAGGTCATAGGAGGGGGATTCCTTTGCGCCGGGTGAGCTCATCCCGCACGGGGGGAAGTGCGGGTCCGTACGAGCGGCGTACGGGTTGGTCCAGTGAATCGTAGGTAAAGGGATTGGTGAACCTTTGATTTCGGATTTTTACTTGAGCTTTTCCTGAGGTTCTGTAGTGTTGCCCACAGTTTTCGGGATCGGCCCCCCGGGCTGCTGCCCGGAAACGCCCGTGTCACACTCGTCCCATGCGCGTGTATCTCGGCTCCGACCATGCCGGCCTCGAACTCAAGAACCACCTCGTCCAGTGGCTCAGGGAAGCGGGCCACGACCCGGTCGACTGTGGTCCCCACATCTACGACGCCCAGGACGACTACCCGCCGTTCTGCCTCCGTGCCGCCGAGCGGACGGCCGCGGACCCGGGCGCCCTCGGCGTCGTCATCGGCGGTTCCGGCAACGGCGAGCAGATCGCCGCGAACAAGGTGAAGGGCGTGCGGTCGGCCCTCGCCTGGAGCGAGGAGACGGCCGCCCTCGGCCGGCAGCACAACAACGCGAACGTCGTCGCGGTGGGCGCGCGCATGCACACCCAGGAGGAAGCGACCAAGTTCGTCGAGACCTTCCTCAACACGCCGTTCTCCGGTGACGAGCGTCACATCCGCCGCATCGAGATGCTGGCCGACTACGAGACGACGGGCGACCTGCCGCCGATCCCGGCGCACCACCCGCAGCAGTAGGCGCTACGGCACCTGTCTACCCACCGAGTCGGGTGGTGGGTGGGCATATGCCCGGAGCCCCCTGGCGGGGTCTGGGGCGGAGCCCCAGGGGTAGGGAAAGGAACCGCACCGTGCCGGAAGGGCACACGATTCACCGGCTGGCCCAGGACTACGCCGCGGCCTTCAAGAACACCGCACCGCGGGTGACCAGCCCCCAGGGCAAGTTCACCGACTCCGCCGCCCTCCTCACCGGTACGGAACTCACCGCCACCGAGGCCCACGGCAAGCACCTGTTCCTCGGTTTCCGTGCCGGTGAGTGGATCCACATCCACCTGGGCCTCTTCGGCAAGGTCACCTTCGGCCCGGCCCCGGCGCCCCCGCCCACGGACACCGTCCGTCTCCGGCTCGCGAACAGCACGTCGTACGTCGATCTCCGCGGCCCGACGACCTGCGCCCTGATCACGGACACCGAGAAGGACGCGATACACGTCCGCCTCGGCCCCGACCCCCTCCGCGCGGACGCCGACCCGAAGGCCGCGTACCGGCGCGTCTCCCGCAGCCGAACGACGATCGCCGCCCTGCTCATGGACCAGAAGGTCGTCGCCGGCGTCGGCAACGTCTACCGCGCCGAGGTCCTCTTCCGGCACCGCGTCGACCCGTACCGCACCGGCAGCAGCATCACCCCCGCCGAGTGGGACGCGATCTGGCAGGACCTCGTCGACCTCATGCGCGAGGGCGTCCGCAACAACCGCATCGACACCGTCCGCCCGGAACACACCCCGGAGGCGATGGGCCGCCCGCCGCGCGTCGACGACCACGGCGGCGAGGTCTACGTCTACCGCAGGGCCAACCTGCCCTGCCACATCTGTGGCGGCGAGATCCGCACCGCCGATCTCGCCGCCCGCAACCTCTTCTGGTGCCCCACCTGCCAAAAACCCTGAGGCCGGCCTAGAAGCCGTGCGGCAGCCAGGGCGCGACGGCCGATCCGAACCCCACGGCCGCCTCCGCCAGCGCCCCCTGCCGCAGCTCCCGCACCCGCCCGGCCGCGCCCAGCGACACCAGGCTCACACCCCCGAGGTACGCCGCCCCCAACTCCCTGACCGACAAGGCGAGATCGGCCGCGTCCGTCGTACGGCCGCAGGACGCGCCCTTCGCGTCCCCGGTGAGCCGCCAACGCCCCGCGTTCCAGGGACAGAAGTCGTCCTCGACCTCGAACACCACGTCCACCGGCGCCTGATACGTCCGCGCCTCCAGCGCGGCGCCCACCTCCACCAGCCGAACGAACAACGAGTCGCGCACCCGCAATCCGCACCGCCGGATGTCGGACACCATGGACAGCCACGGGTCGTCCGACGGCCGTCCCTGCGCGGTCAGCGTCGACGTCAGGTCGATCCCGAACAGGAACCGCCACAGCGCCGCATACGCCGCCGGATCCAGGGCTTCCGCGTCCTGCACGGCCACGACGCCCTTGGGGCCCGTGGCGTCCCACGCGGGCCTGACCCGGAAGCGCGCATACCCCACGACCTCACCGGCCCGCTCGGCCACCACGCACTGCAGCGGTGACGCCCCGTCCCGGCCGCTCTCCGGATCGAGCACCACGACCCGCTCCCACCCGGGCAGCCGCGCCAGCATCCCGGGCCGCCCGGACACCTTGCGCGCGTACACCGCCTCGCACACGTCGAGCACGTCGGCCGGCGCGGCGTACCGCAGGCGTACGTCATCGGTGCCGGCCGGTACGGACAGCCGGACGCGCGCCGTGTCGACCTCCACGTTCACGCAGTGCGTCGCCGCGCCGTACCCGAACCGGCCGTAGATCTCGGGCTCCGACGCCGTCAGGACGGCCAGCGGCCAGCCCCATTCCCGTACGTCGTCCAGCTGCCGCCGCATCATGGAGCGCAGCACCCCGCGCCGCCGGTGCGTGGCGGCCACGCTGACCATGGTCACGCCGGCCGCAGGCACCGCGGCGCCGCCCGGCACCGTCAGCCGGAAGCTGAACGCCCCCGCCGTGCCCACACACGCGTCACCGTCCCAGACACCGACAGAACGGTCGGTCTCCGTGAGCGAGCGCCACAGCTCCCGCTCCTCGGGCGACTCCGGAACCCCGCCGAAGGCACGGATCAAGTTGTCGTACCACTGGTCCCAGTCGCTTTGCCGCAGTACCCGCACGTCAGTCGCCATGAACCATGCCTACCAGGGCATTGCGGGACGGGCCAGGGATTTTCGCCTTGATGGCGCCACGATGGCGATCTGTGAAGTTCACTGTGAAGTTGAGCCTCGGACGGGGGACAAGTGGGACCTCCCGTGCCAAGCACCTGGTCCGATGGATAGGGTCCCGAACTAATGGCAGCAGGACGAGAGCGGCGCGCGGAAGCCGAGACGTTCGCGGCCCGGTGCAAGATGCAGTGGCACCGGGTCCGCGTCGGCATGCGCAGAAGTGCCGTCGACTACTTCCGCGGCGACGGCTCGGACTGGGTCGCGCTGGCCGGCCTGCTCGTCACCGTTCCCTTGATCGCGGCCACGACACTGGCCAACTCGGTGTGGTGCTCACCGGCCGCCCTGGTCCTGCCGATCGTCGCCGGCGGCCTGCTGCTGCGCCCGGCGAGCCTGCTGAGCCTGTACGCGGCTGCGGCGACCGCGCTGATCGTGGAGTCGGTGCAGTTGGGGCCGTACACGGAGGGCCCGTCCAGGGTCACCCCGGGCGTGGTCCTCGTGGTGGCCGCGTGCGGGTTCTTCGGTCTCCTCATCGCCCAGTTCCGCAGCCGCGTCGGCGTGCCCTGGCGGCGCGGCGGCACCATGCTCTTCGACCTGCGCGAACGCATCCGCGTCCAGAGCAAGCTGCCGCAGCTGCCGCAGGGCTGGCACCGGGAGATGGCGCTGCGCCCGGCGGGCGGCCAGTCGTTCTCCGGTGACTTCGTTGTCGCGGCCCGCACGAACGGCGGCCGCACGATGGAGGTCGTCCTGACGGACGTGTCCGGCAAGGGCATGGACGCGGGTTCGCGCGCACTGCTCCTGTCCGGAGCCTTCGGCGGGCTGCTCGGCTCTCTCCCCCCGCACGCGTTCCTGCCGGCGGCGAACGGCTATCTGCTCCGCCAGGACTGGGACGAGGGCTTCGCGACGTCGATCCACCTCGTCCTGGACCTCGACTCGGGTGACTACGAGCTGTACTCCGCGGGCCACCCGCCGGGCCTGCAGCTCAGCGCGGGCAGCGGCCGCTGGGAGGAGAAGGCCGCCGAGGGCCCGCTGCTGGGTGTGTACGACGGCGCCCAGTTCGACCCCGTGAAGGGCTCGCTGCGCCCGGGTGACGTGTTGATGCTGTTCACAGACGGTCTGGTGGAAACGTCCGACCGCGACATCGTCGAGGGCATCGACCGCCTCACCGGTGAGGCCGACCGCTATGTCGCCGGCGGCTTCCACGGCGCGGCCTGGCACCTGATCGAAGCGGTCGCGAAGGACGTCAACGACGACCGGGCGCTGCTGCTGATCTGCCGCGAGGGGCCGACGGCGTCGTCCGCAACCTCCGCTCACTGACCCTTTGTCCGCATGTGTGCTCATGTCTGGGTCATGGGTTTGTGCTGCCTCTGTAACTACCGTCGGCTCCCGATTGCATGGGCGATCAGGGAGTTGGTAGAGATGTAATGCACACGATGTGGTGATGAGGACCCGAAGGACCCGACGGGGGAGGCGTGATGAAGTTCGACATGGGCGCGCAGACGCTCTCGAATCTGCAGCGTGATTCGCGGGGGTCGAGTGATGATCTCGGCTCGCTGATCCGGCAGTTGGTGGATGCGGCGACGCCGTTGGAGGGCAAGTTCAACGGTACGGGCCGGGCGATGTTCGACCAGTTCAAGCAGCAGGCGGACAGGATCACGGCGGATCTGAACGGGTCGTTGTCGGCGATCCTGGGTGGTCAGTCGGGGATGGACACGGCGTTCAGTTCCGGTGACCAGGAGCAGGGTGACAACGCGAAGCAGCAGATGGGTGCCGCGAACTTCGATGCGGCGCGTTTCCGCTGAGGCTGGTCTCTTTCGTTCGGTGCGGGCTTTGTTCCAACTCTCGGGGAGTGGTGTGTGATGGCGGGTGCCAACGCGGATCGTCGTTCGTACGACACGGGTGCGTCGGCTGATGCTCAGTCGAACATTCAGGTGGTGATCGGTCGTCTCGAGGAGGTGATCGGTAACCGTGACCGTCAGGTCAAGACGGCGATGGCCGACTTCACGGCTGACGGTGTGGCGGAGGAGTACCACGGCAAGGAGCAGCGGTGGACCAACGCCTCCAACGAGGTGAAGAACATCGTCGCGTTGCTGAAGTCGACGCTGGAGAAGAACGACGGTACGGCGCAGTCGACCATCCAGCGGGCCAAGGCCGCGGTCGACAACATCGGCTGAGTGAGCTTGTCGTAGGCAGGGTGTAGAGCAGTAGGGCCGTAGGGCTCTGCAGGTCTGTTGGACTGTGGGAACTTCGGAATACGGGGGCTGTTGTGTCGGGCTGGGATCTCAAGCCGCAGGGTATTTCCGGTGTGTTGAAGACGACGGGTGAGACCGCGTCGGACCTGGAGAAGCACGCGAAGGCGTTCGGTGAGCATCTGACGTCGGCGGCGACGAGCGCGGGCACGATCTCCGCCGAGGGCGGGGGTGGCGGCGGCGAGGGTGGCGAGAAGGCCGCGGGTGGTCTGGTCGCCCTCGCGTTGTCGCAGTTCGCGGAGCGGGCGTCGAAGGATCTGCAGTTCGTCGCGGCGCGGGCGGGCAAGTCGTTGCAGGGTGCGGTGGACGCGACGACGGCTTATCTGAAGGGCGATGAGGAGATGGCGGCGGAGGCGCAGCGCAACGCGTTGTCCGCGCCGAAGGTGGACATGCCGGGGGTCGGCAAGCGGTGATCCAGCCGGCGCAGATTCCCCAGTTCACAGGGAACTTGCCGCAACTGGTGACCGACTACGCGGACTTGAAGAAGGACGCGGGCAACGTTCGCAAGACCGGCGGGGACGTGCACTCCCGGTTCCAGGGCCTGTCGGCGTACTACACCGCTCCCGACGCGGAGCAGCTGTTCGCGACGACGAAGCCGGTCAAGGACCGCGCGGACGCCTTCGCCGACGACCTGGAGACGGTGTCCTCCGCCCTGTCGTCGTACGCGACGGAGATCCGCCCCCTCGTCGACAAACTGAAGCGGCTGAAGGCGGACGCGACGGCGTTCGTCGGGTCCGTCAAGGACGACGACGAGTGGGAGTACGACGAGGACAAGGTCGACGAGCACAACCAGATCCGGGACGACATCACCGCGACGGTGGCGGCGTTCTGGGCTGCGGAACGGACCTGCCACAACAAGATCACCGCCTTGTGGGGCGGGACGCAGATGGTCGCCGGCGATGGTTCGGAGCGCAAGGACCAGCACGGCTTCTCCGCGGACGACATGAAGAACGCGAAGCTTCCCTGGGGTGACCCGGTTGAGGAGAAGCATCACTGGTACGAGGTCGGCCACTGGGTGAAGTCGTTCGTGTGGGACGGCCTGATCGTCGACGGCGTCTGGGGCACGATCAAGGGCCTCGGGACGCTGGTCGGATTCGGCGGCTGGGACGCGATGGGCCAGGCGTGGAAGGGTCTGGCGCAGCTGGCGACCGGCCTGACTCTCAGCATGATGCCGGGCGCGCAGGTGCTGTTCTGGGCGCTTCCGGACGACAAACTCCCCGCCTGGATCCGTGATTCGCGCACCGCGATGAAGGAGACCGGCAAGGCGCTGGTGGCGTGGGACGAGTGGGGGAAGAACCCCGGTCGTGCGGCTGGTGCGGTCACGTTCAACGTTCTGACCACGGTCTTCACGGGTGGCGCCGGTGCGGGTGTCGCGGGTGCCGGCAAGGCGGGCGCCGCGGCGAAGGTGCTGTCGGCGGCGGGCAAGGCGGGCAAGGTCATCGACCCGATGACCTACATCGCCAAGGGCGCGGGCGCGGGTCTGTCGAAGATCGGCGACATCAGCGCGGCGCTGAAGGGTGTCGGCAACATCGACATCCCCACCCTGCCCGAGAACGCGTTCACTCTCCCCGAGGGTGCGGTCAAGCTCCCCGACGGCACGGTGAACCTGCCCGAGGGCGCCACGATCCCGGACGGCGCGACCCGGCTCCCCGACGGCAACATCAAACTCCCGGACGACACCCCGGTCCTTCCCGCGGGCACGACGAAACTGCCGAGCGTGGACGGCTCCCCGGCCCAGTACATGGACCGGAACGGCAACCTCCTCGACAACCAGGGCAACGTGGTCGACAACGTCGACAACGCACCCACGGACGTGGTGGACAGGCCGGCGTCGGGCAACCCGGCGTCGGGGGCGGACGTCCCCCGCGTCGACTCCCCGGTGAAGGAGCCGGCGCTGGTGGGCGCGGGCGCGCACGCTGCCGAACAGGCAGGCCAGCACGTCCGCCTGGGCAGCGACCTCGGCGACGTGGGGCGGATCGGGGAGGACGTGCCCACCGCACCGGCGGTGGACGCGGGCGGCGACGTGCCCGCCGTCCACGCCGGAGGCGATCTCCCTGGCGGCAGCGCGGGCGACCACCTGCCCGGAGGAACAGCGCACGAGCATGGTGCGGGCCCGTCCGCCGGTCATGAACCGCCGACCGGTCATGGCGGTGAACACAGTGGTGATCACGCTGACACGCCTGCTGGAAACGGGCACGAGATCCCCGGTGGCGGCAACGAGCAGCCGACGACCGGTGGCCACAGTGATGGACCCACCACTGGTGGCCATGACGGCCCGTCCACCAGTGGTGCCCGGCCGAATGGCCCCGATGCGGGGACGGGACCGGACCTCCCCCGCGGAAACGACCCGTTGCCCGAAATGACGCCGGAAGAACGTGCGGCACACTGGCAGCATCTGGATGAGGTCGAACAGCGCAGCCCAGAAGATTTCGATGCCTTGCAGCGCGACCCGGACAAGAATGGCGGCATATCGGAACCATCGAAGGACGAGGGGCGTGTGGGCCTCGATCTTCGGGAGCAGCAGCGGCTACCCGACGACATCCAGCGGCCCACTGAGGCGGACCGCGGTGAGTTCTACTCGCCGAGTACTGGCCGATACTATGACATCAAGGGAGTGCATTCGGACTGGCCGCCGTTCAACAACGTTCGCGACAAGTCGCAGCCGTTCCGCGGTGCGTATGATCCGGTGAACAACGGGCGATGGGTCAACAAGCTTCATGAGCAGATCGTCGCGAAGGGGCGAATTGTCATCCTGGACCTCAGAAACGCGAATCAGGCGGCGATCGACGACGTGAAGTCAATCGTTGAAAAGAATGGCTGGGGAGACGATGTCATCTGGTACCCGTAATGGGTGGACCCCCGTCGGATTGCCGCGGAACGAGACCGCTGCCCAGAGGCTGCGCGAGTGGCTCGAAGGAGAGGGCGGGCTCGATGCCGTAGGGCTTGACTTCAGCGGTGCGGACCTCTCGTACGGTAACTTCTCCGAGTCATGGTTCACCGACGCGAAGCTCATCAACACTCGCCTTGTCCAAGCGGAGTTGTATCGGTCGGATGCCCAGGGAGCGGACCTCACCGGAGCAGATCTCACGAGCGCTTCCCTTGTGCGGGTCAATCTGGATGATGCCATTCTGAGAGACGCGGTTCTGGATGCTGCGAACCTGGTGAAAGCTTCGCTTTATGACGTCAACGCTTCAGGCGCAAGTTGTCGTGGCACTCATTTCATGGGATCATCGCTGCTGGGTGTCGATTTTCGTTCAGCTGATCTCCGTGACTCTGTTTTCGATGAGAATTCGTTCCAAGTCACACTGGACGCGAACACGAAGATCGAAGCGATGAGCGGAACCGTTTTCGGGCCAGCGGTCGTTGTCGAGAAAACGGGACCTCGAGAGCTGTCCGGCAGTGAACTCGAGGAGTGGTTGCGCAGCAAGGGTGGCAACGTGCGCGTCATCGACGTGCGGAAGTAGGCGCCGGTGCTTCGCCAGAACATCGGCAGCGTTCGACTGGGTCCGCAGGGGTGACGCCCCTCTCCGAATCCCGACGCGGTTCCCGCGGGGCGGCGCTCGATGCCGACCGGCAGGGAACGCAGGGCAGCGGGCTCCATGGTGTGGCGTACTGCGTTGGAGACCAACTCGGCCGCGAGCTGTCCGAATGTTTTCCCATGCCATGGAAGGGCTGCATGAAGATCGCAGATCACTTCCAAGAGCTATGGTCGCCTTCCTTCGAGGCGCCGAGTGGGAGTGTGCGGGATTTTCTTGCTGACTCGGCATACGGCGATGAGCAGGGGATCACCCAGTATTTGCTGGCCGGGCATGACCTCTTCAGTGTCATGGGCTCTTCCGAGGACGTCCTGGGCTCCGGTCAGACCGTCATGGGTGGCGACTCCATCTACTCGGACGGGGAGTGGGTGTGGCGAGGGGATCTCTGGTTCTACGTGAGAACGCATCACGTCACTCTGCCGACTGAATTCCTGGAACGAATCAGGAATTTCACCTATGTCATGCCGGATGAGGACTTGTCCAGCCTCATGGAAATCGCCAAGGAAATCCGCACTCGGCTGTGAAACGCATCGACCTCGATGATCCCGAGGTGGACCTCGACTATGCCCAGCGACTCCTGTACCGGGGTGAACTCTTCACCGGTGAGGTCGAGGAGTACCTCGCAGGACATCGTGTGAGTCTGGTGACTTACACGGATGGGTTCCGGGACGGCCCGTTCTGCGAGTGGCGCAAGAGTGGGGTCCTTCGCGCAGAGGGAACGATGCGTATGGGGCGCCTGTCCGGGGAGTACAAGAGCTGGCACGAGAACGGCGTTCTCGAGACGAAGAAGCTGCACAGCGCGGACGGCGGGACTCCGCTTTCCCATCACGAGTGGGACGACGAGGGGCGCCCGACCCGCGCCTGGGAGAACGCGACTCCGTAGGGGTGGGGCCCCGCCTCGCTGGGCCTCGCACCCCGCGCTTATTGCCGTACTAGGCCGCCTTCAACTCGCACCACACGTACTTGCCCCGGTTGCCGTGTCTGCTCAGCGGCTGCCAGCCCCAGGTGTCGGCGCACGCCCGGACCAGTGCCAGCCCGCGTCCGTCCTCGTGGTCGGGCAACTGTTCCAACAGTCGTGGGGGTTCTGGCGGTTCGGGATCCGCGTCCCATGCCCCGATCCGCAGGACGCCCGCCGACCAGCGCACCCGCAGGGCGGCGGGCCCCTTCGTGTGCCGTACGGCATTGGAGACCAGCTCCGCCGCGAGGAGTTCCGCCACGTCGACCAGGCCGATCAGTCCGTGCATCGTCAGGATCAGGCGCAGGGTGCGGCGGCTGACGGTGACCGCGCGTAGGTCGTTGGGGATGTAGAGGGAGTACTCCCACGGTTCGGCTTGGTTTTCGGGCACGCGTGAACTCCGTTCAAGTGGTGGGGGGTTGCGGTCGGCGGGCGGTGGCAGTGCCGCAGCCGTCATGGCAGGACGGGGCGGTGCGCTTCCGGTACCCCGGTGTTTCCGCAGCGTGTGCGTCGCGTCACTGACGGTAGGGGATAATGTTTCGGTTGGGCAAGCCGGTCGCGTAATCTGCCCTCCGAACGAGTCGCGCCTGCAGGTGCGTTGAAAACCGAGGGGCAGTCGATGACGACGAGGCGCGAACCAACGGCACGTCAGATGCGCCTGGCGGTCGAGCTGCGGAGACTCCGCGAGGCGGCCGGCCTCAGCGCCAGGGAAGCGGCGGCGCTGCTCGGAGTGAGCCCCGTCCAGATCAGCCACATCGAATCCGGTCTTTCGGGGGTGAGCGAGGAGCGACTGCGCCGCCTCGCGTCCTACTACGTCTGCACTGACGACGCTTTCGTCGATGCCCTTGTCGCGATGGCCACCGACCGGACGCGCGGTTGGTGGGAGGAGTTCAAGGGCCTCCTGCCCACTTCATTCCTCGATCTCGCCGAGTTGGAGCACCACGCCACGTTCTTGCGGGAAGCCCAGTTCCTGTTCATTCCCGGACCGCTTCAGACAGAGGACTACGCCCGCGCCGTCTATGCCGACCGGGTGCCTGAGCTTCCCTGTGAAGAACTTGAGTTGCGCGTCCGGCACCGCATGCAGCGCAAGGTCATTCTCGAGGGCCCCGAGCCCATCCAGTACGAGGCGGTCGTCCACGAGGCCGCGCTGCGCATCATGGTCGGCGATCGAGCCGCCTCACGAACTCAGCTTGCCCGCCTCCTCCAGTTCTCCGAAGGGGATCACATCACCGTCCGTGTCATCCCCTTCAGCCTGGAGGGTTTCGCCGGTGCCGCGAGCGCGATGACGTACGCGGGAGGTGCGGTGCCCAAGCTGGACACCGTTGTGCGCGATGCACCCCACGGTGCCGCCTTGGTCGACTTCGAAGCCCAATTGGCGGCCTTTCGAACGCTCTTCCGTAAAGTGGAGGCAGCGTCGCTCGACCCCGTTCGGTCGCGTGACTTCATCCACGGGCTGATGAAAGAGCTGTGAGGCGTTCCATGGAGACCCCTGACAACTGGCGGAAGTCGTCCCACTCGGGCCCTGGCGACGGCGACTCGTGCGTGGAGATCGCAAACGACCCCACGCGGGTGGCGATACGAGACACCAAGGACCCCTCCTACGGAACCCTCCTCTTCCCGACCGGAACCTTCGTCGCATTCGTCGAGTCCCTCAAGGTCGACTCCGTCGTGTGATCGCTCGTGCGGACGTCGCCCACCGGAACGCCGCTGGACTCGCGTCAACGCGCCGCCTGGCGCCCGAGCAGTACGCGGAGGGCCCGCTACGGCTGCTGCCCGGCCTGCAGAGCTATGTCGACCGGCTTCCACTGGGCGAGTTCGAGCAGTCGGACTGGATCGCACTCCACATGGACCTCACGTCCTACCTGGGGGACCTGCTGGTACGCCGACACGGGGCGAGCTGGGTCAAGGTCGACGATTCGAGTTCGCCGGCCGGCTTCCGCTACCTCGTGGGAGCCACAGGCCTTGACGGCAAGCCGCACCGGGTCGAGCCCTACGACGTGGTGATGGAGGAATTCGAGCCATGTTCGAGGCGTGCGGAGGTCGACGGCCGACGTCAGGAAAGTGTGGGATCGGCCGCTCGCAGGGGCATCCTGACCAGAGTCCCCGAACGGTTGATCAGGAGTTCGGGGACGTCCTCTTCGTAGAAGCGCACCTGGCCGATGACTCCCTCGGTTCTGGCGTTGTAGGCCAGCATCTCCAGCAGCGAGTCGAGTTCGGGGAGGAATTCGGCATGGAGTTCCTGTCGCGCGGTGAGCGACCAGTGGTGGGCCCCCTGGAGCAGTTCCCCGGTCTGCACCCCGCCGATACGGGTGGCCGGGCCTCGGCCTGACAGAAGGCGCACCTGGTCAGGCACCTCGTCCGTCGCGTCGACGTCTTCCGTGGCATCCACACCGAGGTGCCGCCTCAGTGTGTCGAGTACGGCGCCCGGAACGGTGGGCGAGAGATCGAGGGCCAGGTCCACAGCGAACACGTCACTCATGAGGGAATTCTACTTTGGGCCGGCCATGACATGACCGTCGATCGTTCCGGCGCGGTGATGGTACGGCTGGGGCCATCGACCGGGGCGACGACGCACACCCCCCCCGGCTGTCCTCGCCAACTCGCCTGCGTGGTAAAGGGATCCGAGCTGGGTCGTGGTGCTTCAGTGTGTGCAGGGGGCCTTAATTGCACGGACAACTATCGGGTTGATAGAGATGGGGCGAGGTACGGGGTGGGCCGGGGATGGACTCGGCGTTCGGCTCGGGGACCAGGAGCAGGGTGACAACGCGAAGCAGTAGACGGGTGTCTGGCGATGCGGCAATGACCAAGGAGACGCAGCGCAACGCGTTGTCGGCGCCGGCGGTGGATCTGCCGGGGGTGGGCAACGCATGATCAAGCCGGATCAGATTCCCCAGTTCACGGGTGACCTGGGGCAGCTGGAGACCGACTACGCGGACCTGAAGAAGGACGCGGGTGAGGTACGCAAGACCGGCGGGGGCGTGCACTCGCAGTTCCAGGGCCTGTCGGCGTACTACACGGCTCCCGAGGCGGAGCAGCTGTTCGCGACGACGAAGCCGGTCCAGGAGCGGGCGGACGCCTTCGCCGACGACCTGGAGACGGTGTCCGGGGCGCTGGCGTCGTACGCGACGGAGATCCGCCCCCTCGTCGACAAGCTGAAGCAGCTCAAGACGGACGCGACGGCGTTCCTCGCAATGGCCGCGGAAGACGACGAGTGGCAGTACGACGGCGACAAGGTCGACGAGCACAACCAGATCCGGGACGACGTCACCACGACGGTGGCGGCGTTCTGGGCGGCCGAGCGGACGGCCCACAACAAGATCACCGCGCTGTGGGGCGGCACGCAGATGGTCGCCGGTGACGGCTCCGACCGCACGGACCAGTACGGCTTCGACGCCGCGGACATGAAGGACGCGCAGCTCCCCTGGGGCGACCCGGTGGAGGAGAAGCACCACTGGTGGGAGATCGGCCACTGGCTGAAGTCGTTCTTCTGGGACGGCCTGATCGTCGACGGCATCTGGGGCGCCATCAAGGGCCTGGGCACGCTGCTCGGATTCAACGGCCTGGAGGCGATGGGCCAGGCCTGGAAGGGCCTTGCCCAGCTGGTCACGGGTCTGGTGGTCACCGTCATTCCCGGTGCGGGCGCGCTGTTCTGGACGCTGCCGGACGACAAGATGCCGTCGTGGCTGCGTGATTCGCGCACCGCGATGAAGGAGACCGGCAAGGCGCTGGTGGCGTGGGACCAGTGGGGCGAGAACCCCGCCCGTGCGGCCGGCCTGGTCACCTTCAACGTGCTCACCACCGTCTTCACCGGCGGTGCGGGGGCTGCCGCGGCGGGTGTGACGAAGGCCGGCGCGGTGGCCAAGGTGCTGTCGGTGGCGGGCAAGGCGGGCAGGATCATCGACCCGATGACCTACATCGCCAAGGGCGCCGGTGCCGGTCTGTCGAAGATCGGCGACATCGTCAGGAACCTCAGGGGCGTCGGCGACATCGACATCCCCACCCTCCCGGACAACGCTGTCACCCTGCCGGAGGGCTCGGTGACGCTCCCGAACGGCACGGTGCGGCTGCCGGAGGGCGCGGCCGTCCCCGAGGGGGCCACCACACTCCCCGACGGGAGTGTGCGGCTGCCGGAGCAGACGGTGGCGTTGCCGGAGGGCACGATCGACCTGGGGGCGCCCGAAGGCGCTCCCGCCCAGTACATGGACGCCGACGGCAACCTCCTGGACAGCCAGGGCAGCGTCGTCCAGCATGCCGACCAGGCACCCGCGGAGACGGTCGTGGACACGGCCGACGAGGCCACGCCGACGCCGAGTGCCGAAGTGCCGCAGGTCGACGCCCCGCTCAAGGAACCGGCTCTGGTCGGCGCCGGCGACAACGCGGCGGGCAGCGCGGGCCACTCCTCCGGCAGCGAGGGCGTACCCGGGCAGCCTGCCGATGGCCCGCCCGGCGGCTCGCACACCAGCGACCCGCCCGCGCCCGTCGGCGGCCACGGCGACGATGTGGCCGCGCACGGCGACGACGCACTCCCTGCGGATCGCACCGACGAGGCGACGGGCGGCTCGAACGGCGACGGCGACGGCGACGGCGTGGCACCAGCCACGGACGAGACGCCGCCCAAGGCGACGGAGGGACCGGCGGGGGACGAACCCCCCATCATCCGGCAGGACGACGACTTCGGCGCCACCCACAACCAGTACGGCTTGCGCAAGTCGCGGTTCGACCCGGACACCGGCATCGTTCCGGCCAACCCGGACGGAAAGATCACGCCGCTCGAGCACGTGCTGGGCGGCGCGAACCCCAAGGCGAAGGAATCGAGCCAGTTCACCTCCTTCGCCCCGAAGGACGGGACCGGCAAGGTCTACGGCGCCCAGGAAGTCAGCATCGACTACCGGCGACTGCAGGCGGACATCGACGCCGGCAAGGTCTCGAACGTGGAGATCCTGCGTCCCGAGCAGATCCAGCAGAGCATCAGCGACGACATCACCAAGACGGCGGGCAAGGACGTGGAGGTGCCCTCGACGCTCAAGCCGACGGACACCGACGCGGTGACCAAGTTCGTCAACGACCTCGGTCTGAGCAAGGGCAAGACGAGCAAGGTGCACCGCAGGGTCATGGCGCTGCTCAACACCCGACGCGACGGCGAATGGCTGATCAGCGGGATCGTCCCGAAGGACTACGTGAACGGCCCCTACCCGACGACCAAGACGCCGTGACGAGCCGGATAACGTGATCCAGCGAGCCGACCTGAGCACAGGAGTACCGATTGTCCGACAGCCAAGGTCCATGGGAGCCGAGCGCCCAAGTCGCCCACCTGCTCTTCGTGGACTTCGACGGCACGGCCGCCGATCCCGATGACGTCATCAGCGAGGGACTCGACGGTGGCTACCAGCAGCGTTCCGAGGCGCTGAAGGAAGTCCTGCGGGATCCCGACGAGGATCCGGCAGGCCGCTTCCTGGCCTGCGCCGCGCTCACCCGCTGGGCGGACGCGGCCGGATACGAAGCGGTGGTCCAGGCGGCTCGGTCGCCGGAAACCGCCGTATGGCGCGGAGCCTCGTACGACCGGCTGCACGGCCAGGACGACACCTTCGGGGTGCTCGCCGACGCCGTGGGGGACAGTGCCGACATGGTCGAGGAGCGCGGCACGGCGACCGAGCGACTGCAGGCGGCCGAGGCCCTGCTGCTCGTCGCGGACCGCGTGCAGTTCGACCGGCACGTCAGCGCGCTGCTGCGCCGGGAACTCGTCACCGTTCTGCTGCCTGCCCTCAAAGCCGCGGTGGAGCGCGGCATCGCGAGGCTCGCCGAGGACCAGCCGTCGTACGACCTCGGCCTGCAACTGGCGCTGATGACCGCCGCGGCCCATCGCGTCGACGCGACGTGGGCCCTGGATGCCGCCCGCCGTCTCATCGCCGTCAGGCCTGGTGAACGCGCGGTGACGGAGTTGCGGGAGGCCATTCCGGAGACGCGGGAGACGTGATCTTCGGAGACGGACGGCCGTGAGCCGGCTCGCTGGACCTGTCCGGTAGCGGATCCTGGCCGAGTTGTGGTGCTTCTGTGAGTGCAGGGGACCTCGATTGCACAGGCAACTACCGGGTTGATAGAGATTGACGAGACTTGTGAGGCGGATCGGGCACGGTCCGCCGTAGTAGGAGCCCGACGGGGGAGGCGTGATGAAGTTCGACATGGGCGCGCAGACGCTCTCGAATCTGCAGCGTGATTCGCGGGGGTCGAGTGATGATCTCGGGTCGCTGATCCGGCAGTTGGTGGATGCGGCGACGCCGTTGGAGGGCAAGTTCAACGGTACGGGCCGGGCGATGTTCGACCAGTTCAAGGCGCAGGCGGACAGGATCACGGCGGATCTGAACGGTTCGCTGTCGGCGATCCTGGGTGGTCAGTCGGGGATGGACTCGGCGTTCAGTTCCGGTGACCAGGAGCAGGGTGACAACGCGAAGCAGCAGATGGGTGCCGCGAACTTCGATGCGGCGCGTTTCCGCTGAGGCTGGTCTCTTTCGTTCGGTGCGGGCTTTGTTTCGACTCTCGGGGAGTGGTGTGTGATGGCGGGTGCCAACGCGGATCGGCGTTCGTACGACACGGGTGCGTCGGCTGATGCTCAGTCGAACATTCAGGTGGTGATCGGTCGTCTCGAGGAGGTGATCGGTAACCGTGACCGTCAGGTCAAGACGGCGATGGCCGACTTCACGGCTGACGGTGTGGCGGAGGAGTACCACGGCAAGGAACAGCGGTGGACCAACGCCTCCAACGAGGTGAAGAACATCGTCGCGTTGCTGAAGTCGACGCTGGAGAAGAACGACGGTACGGCGCAGTCGACCATCCAGCGGGCCAAGGCCGCGGTCGACAACATCGGCTGACGGACAGCTGTTTGTTCGGTATTGGTAGTTGAGGAAAACGGGGGTTTTCGGTGCCCGGCTGGGATCTGAATCCGCAGGGTATTTCCGGTGTGTTGAAGACGACGGGTGAGACCGCGTCGGACCTGGAGAAGCACGCGAAGGCGTTCGGTGAGCATCTGACGTCGGCGGCGACGAGCGCGGGCACGATTTCCGCCGAGGGCGGGGGTGGCGGCGGCGAGGGTGGCGAGAAGGCCGCGGGTGGTCTGGTCGCCCTCGCGTTGTCGCAGTTCGCGGAGCGGGCGTCGAAGGATCTGCAGTTCGTCGCGGCGCGGGCGGGCAAGTCGTTGCAGGGTGCGGTGGACGCGACGACGGCTTATCTGAAGGGCGATGAGGAGATGGCGGCGGAGGCGCAGCGCAACGCGTTGTCCGCCCCGAAGGTGGATCTGCCGGGGGTGGGCAAGCGGTGATCCAGCCGGCACAGATTCCGCAGTACACGGGTGATCTGGCACAGCTGGAGAGCGACTACGCGGACCTGAAGAAGGACGCGGGCAACGTCCGCAAGACCGGCGAGGACGTCCACTCCCGGTTCCAGGGCCTGTCGGCGTACTACACCGCTCCCGACGCGGAGCAGCTGTTCGCGACGACGAAGCCGGTCAAGGAGCGCGCGGACACGTTCGGGGACGATCTCGAGACGGTCTCCGGGGCGTTGTCGTCGTATGCCGGCGAAATCCGTCCGCTCGTCGACAAGTTGAAGGAACTGAAGACCAAGGCTTACACCTTCGTCGACTCCGTCAAGGACGACGACGAGTGGGAGTACGACGGAGACAAGGTCGACGAGCACAACCAGATCCGGGACGACATCACCGCGACGGTGGCGGCGTTCTGGGCTGCCGAGCGGACCTGCCACAACAAGATCACCGCCTTGTGGGGCGGGACGCAGATGGTGGCCGGGGACGGCTCCGACCGCAAGGACCAGTACGGGTTCAACGCGGACGACATGAAGAACGCGAAGCTTCCCTGGGGCGACCCGGTCGAGGAGAAGCACCACTGGTACGAGGTCGGCCACTGGGTGAAGTCGTTCGTGTGGGACGGCCTGATCGTGGACGGTGTCTGGGGCACGATCAAGGGCCTCGGGACGCTGGTCGGGTTCGGCGGCTGGGACGCGATGGGCCAGGCCTGGAAGGGGCTCGCGCAGCTGGCGACCGGTCTGGTGATCTCCTCCATCCCCGGTGCGGGCGCGCTGTTCTGGACGCTGCCGGACGACAAGATGCCGTCGTGGCTGCGTGATTCGCGCACCGCGATGAAGGAGACCGGCAAGGCGCTGGTCGCGTGGGACGAGTGGGGCAAGAACCCCGGGCGTGCGGCCGGTGCGGTCACCTTCAACGTCCTGACCACGGTCTTCACGGGCGGCGCCGGCGCTGGCGTCGCGGGTGCCGGCAAGGCGGGCGCCGTGGCGAAGGTGCTGTCGGCGGCGGGCAAGGCGGGCAAGGTCATCGACCCGATGACCTACATCGCCAAGGGCGTGGGCGCGGGTCTGTCGAAGATCGGCGACATCACGAAGGGCCTGAGGGGCGTCGGCAACATCGACATCCCCACCCTCCCGGACGGCGCCGTCAACCTGCCCGACGGCCGCATCATGGACCCGAACGGCAACCTCGTCTCACCCAACGGCACCATCGACACGACGCCGGTGCACTACGAGACGAATGCCCCGACGGCGCCCCACGGGACCACCCCGACACTTCCGGCGAACTGGACGGTCCAGGGCGCCCCCAGCCCGTCGTACGCCGGGAGCCACGCGGGTGCGGACGTGGCCGCGCACACGGCCGACAACGCCGGGCAGTACAACGTGCCCAACGGCGGCCACTACAACGCGCCGACCACGGCCGCGAGCCACACGCCGGGCGGCGCGTTCGACACGACGCCGTCGCCGGGCGCGTACGACCAGGCGCCGTCGGGGTCGTCGTACGGTCAGTCGCCGTACGGATCGCCGTACGGTCAGGCCCCGTCGGGATCCCCGTACGACCACGCGCCTTCGCCGTCCGCGTACGACCAGACACCGGGCACGAACCCGTACGCCCAGACACCTTCGGGGGCGCCGTACGGTCATGCGCCGTCGCCGTCCGGATTCGACTACGGGCCGAACCCGTCCGCGTACGACCAGACGCCGACCACCACGCCGCACACGGGCGGCACCGACGTTCCGGGCGGCACGACCCCGTGGTACCACCAGGGCTCGGGGACCCCCGCGCACGACGTCCCGACCACCACGCCGCACCCCGACGCCCCGCACGGCACGGGCCACGACGTTCCCGGCGCCGGTCACGTCGACGACGCCTCGCACGGTGCCGGTCACGGTGACGACGGTGTCGGTCACGGTGACGAGGGTGTCGGTCACGCGGACGATGCCGCACACGCCGGAGACCACGCGGACGCCGGGGACGCAGCCGCGCACCACGGCACGGATGGTCCGGTCGCTCCGGGGCATCAGGGCGCGGATGTGCCGCGGCACCCCGGGGCCGGGGAGCCGTTCGAGTACAAACCCCACATGTCCGCGGCCGAATTCAGCAACCTGGCCACCGACGCGGAGCGGCACGCCGTGGCCATGGCGGAGCTGGAGCGGGGGACGAACCCTTCGCCCAGCGCCAGCAACAGGGCCGGACAGACGTACGGTGACACGTACTGGAACGATTTCCTCGACCAGCTGGACCCGGCCGGGAGAGAAGCGCTGTACAAGTACAGCGACTTCTACTACACGCAGATCAATGACCCACTGCGGGCCGGTACGGATCTGCACCCCCGGATGGCGGAAGTCGTCGACAACATGGACCGGGTCATGGGTGCCCGCCCCGTACCCGAGGACATCATGGTCGTGCGAGGCACCGCCATCGACCACCTCGGTCTGCGGTCGCCACTTCAGATGCAGGGCAAGATCTACGACGACCCCGGATACACCTCGACATCGCTCGGCAAGGACCCGGCCTTCGAGCACAAGCCAGTGCACATGCATCTGCGGGTTCCCAAGGACACACCGGCCCTCTGGATCGACCACATCTCCGCGAACAAGGGGGAGCGGGAGCTGCTCCTCGCTCGTGGTACGGAATATAAGGTGACGCGCGTCTTCGAGGACGCGGCCGGGAAGTGGCACGTCTACGGAGAGGTCCTGCCGAGGCCGAAGCCGTAGCCGCCTCTCGACGGGATAGACGACTCAAGGAATGTGGACTTGTGAGTAGTGAGCAACCGCCCCCCTCGCGCTTCGACGACGACATGCTGTTCAGGGAGAAGCCGGGCGGGGCGGTGGATTACAAGGACTGGACCGAGAAGCCGGTGCGGTACTTCACCGTGGTCGACAAGGAGAACGCGTCGATCCTCGGGTATCTGTGGGCCGGTGACGAGGATGACGCCGCCGCCTATGAGCCGCGAAAGGCGGGTGGCTCCCGCGCGACGAACGAAGGTATGTCCTGGATCGAGCGGCTGCGCGAGGGGAAAGCGCGTGGCCTCCGCCCGACCGAGATCCTCGTCGAGTTGTACGGCGACCCGGAGCCGGGCGGCAGGGGCCGGCCGCTACCGGGCTCCCTCGCCGACGCCCCGAACGCTGCCGCGGTCGAGGCCTTCGCCAAAAGTGCCTAGCGAACGACCGGTCAACCCGCGCTTCGCCGAGGACGTGCACTTCGACCTCGTGGCGCCGGGTCCGTCGAGGTACCGCACCCGGACCGACAAGCCGGTGCGGTACTTCACGGTGGTCGACAAGGAGGGCGGCGCGGCCCTCGGATATGTGTGGGCGAGTGACGAGGACGACGCCGCCGCGTGGGTGCCACGCAACGCCGCCGGAGGCCGGGCTCTCGCCGAGGGCGGTCATTGGCACGCCCGGCTGCAAGAGGCCAAGGGGCAGGGCATCCTGCCGTCCCAGGCCCTCGCGGAGATGCTGTCCGACCCGGAAGGCAACCGTGGACGTGCCCTGCCCGGCTCACTCACCGAGGCCCCGAACGCCGACGCGGTCAAGTCCCTCGCCAAGGGTGAATGACCCTGACCAACCGATCACCCATGGAGGAACAGGCCCCGAGGCCTGACCAGCATGACCAGTCCCGTGCACTACGTCACCGTCACCGCCCCCGACGGCGAGGTCGTCGGATACGCCTGGGGCGATGCCACCGAGGTCGAGTGGATGCACCGGAAGGCCAGCAGCTCCAGTGCCTACACGGCGGGGCTGGAGTGGTACACCAAGGTCCGTGAGGCACACGAGCGCGGCCTCACGCCTCTCGGGGTTCTCGGCCTCCTCAGCCACGAACCCGGTGTCGGGCCCGTCACCGAGGCCGCCGATGTCGCCGCCGTCGAGGAACTCGCCCGGGTCGTCACCCCGGCCGACGACCGGCGACTGCTCGCCCAGCTCGACCGTGACGACGCGGAGGCGTGGCAGGAGCTCGCCGATGCCTTCGACGCGCTCACGGACGAGGACCGGGACGTGCGGTGGGGCGGGGGGACCAAGTCGCCGAGCGGTGCCATCCACGTACCGTTCCCCCTCTACAGCAAGGCGCTCCAGCGGGCTGTTCACGCCCTGCGCGGCGTCGGCGCCGTGACCCCCGAATACCGGTGGAGGCACAGTCCGTTGCCCCAGGCTCCGCCGGAGAAAGGGCTGAGGCCCGCCGACGCCATGCGTGCCGCCACCGCGGTCGTGAGCGCGGAGCGCATGAGCGACGGGGAGATCGCCGAGGCCGTGGAGAACGGCCTCCTGGACGCCATAGCCACCTCGCTCCGCACCTGGTACGCCGACCCTTCCGCCGAGGAGCAGCTCCAGGCCGACGCCCCGCCCGCCGACCAGCCCCAGGCCGCCCCCTCCACCGTCGCGCACCCCCAACTCCCCACCCCGCCCATGTGCAGGTTCTGCGGAGGTTCCCCCGCGGCGGACGTCGCCTTCCGTGCCCACCGGGGCCTCGTGATCCTCCTGGGGTTCCGGAAGACGGCCGGTCCGATGTGCCTGACCTGCGGGCTGGCCGTGTACCGGGCGCTGACCACCCACACGCTGGCCTGGGGCTGGTGGAGCCCTCTCTCCCTGTTCGTCTTCGGGCCGTTGACGCTGGTAAGGAACCTCCTCGCCGTGCGCGAGGTGAAGAGGCTTTCGGCTCCCGGCCCGGGAATGCTGGGCCCGCGCTACGACCCCGGCGTGCCCGTGCGCCGACGGCCGCGTGCGTACATCGCGCTGGTCCCGGTGCTCTGGGTGCTCTTCATGATCGTGACGGGATTGTCGGGAGGGGCGTGACAGGGCCCGGGAGACGGCCGTACCCCGGCTGTACGCATGGCGCGTCCATGTCCTATGTTGCGGAAGCCAAGTCAGGGGGATCCGCATGCCGCAGGAGAGGCCGCCCGGGACCGGGGCGGAGATGAGTCTCGGCGAGGTCGAGGCCGTCGCACGTGCCGCGCACGCCGGGCAGACGGACAAGGCCGGACGGCCTTACGCCGAGCACCTGTCGGCCGTCGCCGAGGGTGTGCGTGCCCGGGGCGGGGGCGAGGAGCTCGTCGCCGCCGCCTGGCTGCACGACGCCCTGGAGGACGGCGCGCTGAGCGAGGACTGGCTCGACGCCGCCGCGCTCCCGCAGGGCACCAAGGACGTCGTACGCGCCATGACCAAGCGGCCGGACGAGGAGCCGGAGGCGTACGCGAGCCGGATCCTGGCCACCCCGGGCGCCCGGCTCGTCAAGGCGGCCGACCTCGCGCACAACGCCGACCCGGTGCGCCTCGCCGTACTCGACGAGCACACCGCCCGGCGCCTCACGCAGAAGTACGCCGCCATGCGGCACCGCCTCGGCCTCGCCCCGGGCGACTGAACCCCCACGTACGTACACCCCCTACACAGGACGACTGAATGGCACGGGACTACGACAGCCAGCTGCTGGAGTCGGTGGCGGTACGCCGGCGCCGGATGCGCGACGCGCTGCTGTTCGGCGCGCAGCGCGCCCGGCGGACGGCGGACGAGCGGTTCGGCAAGATGTTCGCGGGCATCGCGATCGCCGCCGTACTGTGCGCCGGCTGCATCGGCTGGTCCTTCCTCCAGGCCACGTTGGACAAGCAGAAGGCCGAACAGGAAAAGCAACGACAGCAGCAGGGGCAGCTGTACGACCCGACGCCCAGCGCCACTTCGAGCGGCGTCGGCGACCAGGGCGACCAGGGCGACAAGGGTGCGGAGAAGCAGTGAACAGGGTGTGGGCGCAGGGCGTGACCACGTCGGAGCGCGCCCGTGGCGGAAACGACGCGATGATAGGTTCCGGTGAGTGGTGAGCACAGCAACTTCGTTCCGGACCCAGCTCAGCAGGGTCACTCTGATCGGTGAGCGGCGACGCGCCGACATCGTGCTGCCGTCGGACACTCCGATCGGCCAACTGCTCCCCGACATACTGCAGTTGCTCGACGACCGGGCCGCGTCCCGGCCGACCACCCGGCAGCTGATCACCTCTGACGGCTCCGCGCTGCCGCACGACGCCACGCTGTCGTCGGCGGAGGTTCCCGACGGCGCCGTGCTGCGCCTCGTGCGCGCCCACGCGGCACCGCCGGCGCCGGTCGTGCACGACGTCACCGACCAGGTCGCCGACGACCTCGACCTGCGCGGCTGGCGCTGGCGTCCCGCCGTACGCCGTACCGCCGCCGGTGTGGCCACCATCGTGTTCGCCGTGATCGCGGCGCTGTTGGCGCGGCGCGAGTTCGCGCTGGAGTCGGTCGCCGCGGGCCTCGCGGTCGTCACCGCGGTGTTCCTGGTCGGCGGTGCGGCGATCGCGAAGATCGGCCAGGGCAACCGGGGTCTGGCCACCGCGCTGCTGCTCGCCTCCGGCGGGCTCGGCCTGCTGGCCGCGTGGACCGCCGCCGACGCCCACGACTGGTCCGGGACGGCCCGGCTGGCCGGCGTCGCCGCCGCGCTGGTGCTCCCGCTGGTGCTGCTCGCCTACTGTTCGCCGCTCGGCCGCGGCGGACTGATCGGGGCCGGGGCGGTCGTCGGTGTGGTCGCCGTGTGGGAGGCCGTCGCCGCCGTACAGGACCGGGCGGACCGGATCGGCGCCGTGATGGCCGTGGTCTCCGTCATCCTGCTCGGTCTGCTGCCGCGGTTCGCGCTGATGGCCTCGGGGCTCACCGCGCTCGACGACAAGCGTTCCTCGGGCACCTCGGTGAGCCGGCACGAGGTCGCCAACGCCCTCGCCGCCACGCACCGCGGACTCGCCCTCGCCACCGTGGTCACCGCCGCGTCGGCCGCCGCCGGCGGCTGGTTGCTGACCACCGCGAAGGAGCCGACCGTCTGGACGGTGACCCTCGCCTCGCTCATCGCCGTCGTCCTGCTGTCCCGGGCGCGGGCCTTCCCGCTGGTCGCCGAGGTCGTGGCGCTGTTCGGGGCGGCGGCGCTGCTCGTCGTACGGCTCGCGGTGCTGTGGCTGGACCATGCGGGAGGTGCCGGCGCGCTCGTCCTGCTGGCCGCGGCGGCACTGCTGCCGCTGCTGGTCCTCGCGGTGGAGCCGCCGGAGCACGTCCGGGTACGGCTGCGGCGGTTCGCCGACCTGATCGAGTCCCTCGGGGTGATCGGGCTCTTCCCGCTCGCCATCGGGGCGTTCGGCATCTACGGGCAACTGCTCAACAAGTTCTGAGGCTTCGAAGACCAGACGCCGCCGCGCCGTCGTTCCGGGCGGGACGACAAGGCGGCGGCGTACAGGAGAGAAGGGCGACATGCCGAGCGGGGACAACTGGCAGAGCGACGTGCTGCGCGACCTGAGGGGCGGCGCGGCCCAGCAGCGCGCCCCACAACAGGGCGCGCAGCCACAGCCGCCGGCGGCGGGGCAGCAGCAGGCGGCGGGGCAACAGCCGGAACAGCAGCCGGGCGCGCAGAACGTCCCGCCGCAGGGGCAGCCCCCGGCGTACGGCCACCCGCAGCAGGCCGACCCCGCCCAGCCGCAGCCGCAGCCGTACGGCTATCCGCAGCAGGCAGCCCCTGCCCAGCCGCAGCAGCCGTACGGCTACCCGCAGCCGGGACACGGCGACCAGGCCGCCGCGTATCCGCAACAGGGCTACCCCGCCCAGCCGCAGCAACCGCAGCAGGCGTACACCCAGCCGCAGCAGGCTCAGCCTGCACAGCCCCAGCCCCAGCCCCAGCCCCAGCCCCAGGCCCCCGCCCCCCGCGCCCGCTCACCCCGTGCCACCCCCGACTCCCGCCCGGTCGTGGACAAGAAGCTCGCCGCCGCCGGCCGCGGGCCGCGTCGCGGGGAGCCGTTCAGCGCCCGTGCCCTGCGGGCTGTACGCCGCACCGTGTCCTCCTCGGCCGCGCGCGAGGTCGCCGAGACCACCGCGACCGCCGAGATACTGCAGCAGCCGGTCACCACCGGCCGGCAGATCGCGGTGACCTCCATCCGCGGCGGCTCCGGCAAGACCACGGTCGCCGCACTGCTCGGCACCACCTACGCCCACTACCGCCAGGACCCGACCCTCGTCATCGAGGCCGACCCGGCGCTCGGCTCGCTGCCGCTCCGGCTCGGCGCGGAGACCCTGCGCTGGACCACCGGCGACCTCGCCGACGTCGTCCAGCCCCAGATGTCGCTCCTGGAAATCACCGGCTACCTGGTCCAACTGCCCGACAACGCCTGGCTGCTGCCCGGCAGTCAGGGGCAGGTCGGGGCCATGCTCGACACCAAGGCGTACGAGCGGGTCATGGTGTCGATGCGCCGTTACTTCGGGGTGACCGTCGTCGACTGCGAGACGATGCCCGCCGAGGTCGCCCGCACCGCGCTCTCCGCCGCCCAGGCCCGCATCCTCACCGTGCCCGCCACACTGGAGGGCGTCGCCAGCACGCACGCCGTCCTGCAGTGGATGCGCGGACTGCCCCGGGACATCACCACCTCGACCGTCGTCGTGCTCACCGAGACCGTCCCGCACACCGGCGTCGACGTCGAGAAGGCCGCCGAGCAGCTGAAGACGACCGGGGCGAGCGTGCGGATCCTGCCGTACGACCGGCATCTGGCGGCCGGCGGCACCATCCGCACCGATCTGCTCGCCCGGGACACCAGGGAGGCCGCCACGCGGCTGGCCGCGGAGGTCTTCCAGCTCTCCCAGAAGAGCCGCTGAACCGTCCCCTGCACGAAGGGAACCTGCGGACAACCGAGGACAAGGACGATGAGCACCCGACTGATCCACCGGCCGGCCCGCACCACCAGGCCCCCGGCCTCACCCGAGTCGCGCACCATAGAGGCGCCGCCCAACCTGCCCGACGGCAAGTCGGGTTCGATCGCGACCTCGCTGCTGCCCGTCGCCGGTGTGATGTCGTCCGTCGTGATGATGACCGTCGTGCGCAACAGCCAGTTCGCCGCGCTGGGCGCGATCATCCTCGTCGTCACGATCGTCGGCTCGATGGTCATGCTCTTCTCCCAGCGCGGCAAGGCCCAGCGCACCCGCCGCACCCAGCGCGAGGCCTACCTCTCGTACCTGGAGGACACGCGGGAGGAGCTGTCCAAGGAGGAGCGGGAGCGGCGCGAGAGCACAGGGGTGCTCAACCCGCCGCCGGACGCGCTGTACGACATCGTGCGCGACCCCGCCCGGCTGTGGGAGCGGCGCCGGATGGACGCCGACTTCCTGCGGGTCCGCGTCGGCACCGGCGAGATGCCGGTGCGTGACCTGAGGGTGGGCCAGCCGAGCTCCTCCGTGCTCACCCCGCCCGACCAGTTCATGCTGAACGAGGCGTCCGCGCTGGTGTCCCGCTTCAGCGTCGGCACCGAACTCCCGCTGACCGTCCCGCTCGACCGGGTCGGCAACATCACCGTGATCGGCAGCCGCGAGGACACCCTCCGGGTCGCCCGCGCGCTCATCGTGCAGGCCGCCGCCACCCACGCGCCCGACGACGTGGCCATGGCGCTGGCCGCCTCCGGCGAGCGGATCGCCGACTGGGAGTGGGCCAAGTGGCTGCCGCACCTGCTCGACAGCGAGCAGTTCGACGGCCCCGTCGCCGCCCGCCGCATCGCGCCCTCGCTGCCCCAACTGGCCCGCCAGATCGGCCCCGAGCTGCGCCGCCGCGCCTCCTACGCGGCCGAGGTGCGCCGCGGCCTGTCCGGCAAGGACGCCCTCGCCATGACCTCCCGGCTGCTGGTCGTCGCCGACGGGCACGGGGAAGACGCCGTCGACCTGCCGCGTCCCGACGACGCGGTCGGCCTGCGCGACATGAGCGTCACCGTCCTGCACCTGCTGGACCAGCGGATCCAGGAGCCCGGCAGCGTGGGCGTGCGCATCACCGTCGACGGCGAGCAGATCGTCATCGAGGACCTGCGCATGCCGGAGCCGATCAGCGCCCACGGCACCGTCGACGAGATCGGCATCCCCTTCGCCGAGGGCCTTGCCCGGATGCTCGCCCCGCTCAGGCTGTCCGCCGAGTCGATGGTCGACGCCCCGCTCACCGGCCCGGTCGACTTCGCCGAACTGCTCGGCATCGACGACGTGGCCGGCCTCGACCTGAACCGGATGTGGGCGCCGCGCGGCGAACGGGCCTTCCTGCGCGTGCCCATCGGCATCAGCGACTCCCACGAGCCCGTCCTGCTCGACCTGAAGGAGTCCTCCGAGCTCGGCATGGGCCCGCACGGCCTGTGCGTCGGCGCCACCGGCTCCGGCAAGTCGGAACTGCTGCGCACCCTCGTCCTCGCCCTGGTCGCCACCCACCCGCCGGAGGACCTCGCCCTGGTCCTCGTCGACTACAAGGGCGGCGCCACCTTCGCCCCCTTCGCCGACCTCCCGCACGTCGCCGGCGTCATCACCAACCTGGAGAACCAGGCCGGCCTCGTGGAGCGCGTCCACGCCTCGCTCGCCGGCGAGGTCAAGCGCCGCCAGCAGGTCCTGAAGAACGCGGGCAACGTCGCCGACATCGGCCACTACGCGGCCCTGCGCGCCGAGAAGCGCCCCGACCTGGAGCCGCTGCCGCACCTGTTCGTGGTGATCGACGAGTTCGGTGAACTCCTCACCGCCAAGCCGGACTTCATCGACCTGTTCCTGTCCATCGGCCGCATCGGCCGCTCCATCGGCGTCCACCTGCTGCTGTCCAGCCAGCGCATCGAGGGCGGCAAGCTCAAGGGCCTGGACACCTACCTGTCGTACCGGCTCGGCCTGCGCACCTTCTCCGCCGACGAGTCCCGCACGGTCCTGGACACCACGGACGCCTTCCACCTGCCCCCGCTGCCCGGCTTCGGCTACCTCAAGGTCGACACCAGCCACTACGAGCGGTTCAAGGCCAGCTACGTCTCCGGCGCCTACAGCGGCCCCGTGCAGCGCGACGAGGAGGACACCGGCCCGCTGGCCCTGGAGTACGAGGCGTACAACACCCTCGGCGACGACGGGAACAGCGCGCCCGAGGAGCCGAAGATGCGGCGCCGGGAGACCGGCCCCACCCAACTGGGCGTACTCATCAACCAGTTGGAGAACGCCGGAGCCCGCTCGGTACGCCAGATCTGGCTGCCCCCGCTGCCCGCCGCCGTCCCCCTCGACAAGGTCGCGGGCCCCGTCGAGGTCGGCGCCCGCGGCATGCAGCTCGCCAAGCGGCGCGGCCCCCTCCAGGTGCCGCTCGGCATCATCGACGACCCGACCAAGCAGCAGCAGGGCCAGTGGTACCTGGACCTCACGCTCTCCGGCGGCCACGCGGCGGTCATCGGCGGCCCGCAGTCCGGCAAGACCACCCTGCTGCGCTCCCTGGCCCTCTCGCTGGCCCTGACGCACACCCCGCAGGAAGTCGGCATCTACGGCCTCGACCTGGTCGGCGGCGGCCTGCAGGCCCTGTCCGGGCTGCCGCACGTCGGCGGGATCGCCGGACGTGCCGACCGCGAGCGCGCGGCCCGCACCATCGACTCCGTACGCGCCATGCTCGACCAGCGCGAGGAGCTCTTCCGCATCCACAACATCGACTCGCTGGAGCAGTTGCGCACCCGGCGCGCGGCGGGCCAGGTGCCCGAGCTGGCCTCCACCGAGATCGTGCTGCTCATCGACGGCTTCGGCGCCCTGCGCGACGACTTCGAGAACCTCGACGACGCCGTCATCGACATCCTCAAGCGCGGCGGCGGCTACGGCATCCACGTCGTCGCCGGCATGCTGCGCTGGAACGACGTGCGCATCGCCACCCAGTCGCAGTTCGGCACCCGCGTCGAGCTGCGCCTGAACGACCCGAGCGAGTCCAGCATCGACCGCAAGCTCGCCCAGACCCTCTCCCCGGAGGAGAAGGGCCGCATCCTCACCGACGGCAAGCTCTTCGCCCAGGTCGCCCTGCCCCGCACCGACGGCCTCGCCGACACCGCCGACCTCGGCGCGGTCCTGGAGCGCACCGCCCGCCAGCTCCGCGCCACCTGGACCGGCGAGGTCGCCCAGCCGGTGCGGGTGCTGCCGCAGATCCTCGAGCCCGAGCTGCTGCCCGGCCCGGCGTCCGAGCCGCGCCGCGTCCCGATCGGCCTGGACCAGACACAGCTGGCCCCGGTCCTGCTCGACCTGTTCCAGCACGACCAGCACCTGATGATCATGGGCGACAGCGAGTGCGGCAAGACCAACCTGCTCAAGGTGATCACCCAGGGCCTGATCGAGCGCTACGGCGACGACGAGCTCGTCTTCGGCGTCTTCGACCCGCGCCGCGGCCTGCGCGGCGCCATCCCCGAGGAGTACCGGGGCGGCTACGCCTACAACTCCAAGCTCGCCGCCGGCCTCGCCGCGGGCATCGCCGGGGAGCTGGAGAAGCGGCTGCCCGACGAGAGCGCGGACAGCGAGGACCTGGAGCCGGGCAGCTTCTCCGGCCCGCGGATCGTGATCCTCGTCGACGACTACGACGTCCTCACCACCGCGGGCCAGCAGCCGCTCGCGCCCTTCGTGCCGTACATCCCCTCGGCCGTCGACATCGGCCTGCACTTCATCCTCACCCGCCGCGTCGCGGGCGCCTCCCGCGGCCTGTACGAGCCGATGCTGCAGGGCCTGCGCGAGTCCGGCTCCTCGGCACTGGTGATGGCGGGCGACCGCAGCGAGGGCCAGCTCTTCCCCGGCGTGTACGCGAGCGCACAGCCGCCCGGCCGCGGGGTGCTGGTCCGCAGGGGCCAGCCGAACCGGCTCATCCAGACCGTCTACACGGGGACCAAGGTGAATCCATGACGAAGGACGTCATCACCCTCACGAAGAAGATGCCCGACCCGCTCAGCGTGATCGCCGGACTCCTCTCCGGCGGCCCCGACCGGCTCGTCGGCACCGAGGGAGAGGGCGCGGTGGTGCAGCTCTGCGACGAGCAGGGCCGCCCGCTGGTCTCCGTCGAGGCGCCCCTGCTGGTGCAGGTCAGGGGCGAGGCCGAGCGGCTGCTGGGGGCGAGTGCGCCCGAGGTGCCGTACTGGTGGACCGAGGCCCGCGCCACCACCGGCGTCAAGGAGGCCGAGCAGCTCGCCGGCACCTTCGCGGCCCGGCTCGCCACGCTGGTCGGCGGAACCGCCTGGCCGCCCGAGGTCGCCTGGTCGCTGGCCGTGGTCAACACGGACGGGATGAGCGCGGCGCCGGTCCCGGCAGCCGCCCAGCCCGCCGTGGACGTCCTCACCGACAAGGTCGCGGTCATCATCCAGGACCGCCCGGTGGTCGCGATGACCGCCTGGCTCTCGGACGCCTTCCGCGCCGCCGCCAACGCCGAACTCGGCCTCCAGATCGTCACCCCGGCCGGCACCCGCCTGTCCCCGGCGGTCCGCGGCAGCCTGCCGGGCTGGCCCTCGCGCTGGGTGGTGCAGGACGAGCGGGACGGCTACTACGACGGCCTGTCCGGCGCCGTCCTGGAGTGGAAGAACGGCCTCTTCGTCACGGTCGAGTCCCCGGACGCCACCCGCGACGACCCGCGCACCCCGATCGCCGCCACCTACCAGGAGGGCCCGGCCGCGAAGGGCGACACCGGCGAACGCCAGCTGGCGATCTCCTTCCGCACCGTCCACCCGGCCGACGACCGCCTCGTCCTCGGCGGCGCCCTGGAAGCCGTATGGCGGGAGATCACCGGCGAACCGCCGGCCGGCTGGGGCACCGAGGAGCCCGCCAACCTGCCCTGGTCGGTACGCCAGTTGACCGACGTGGCGTACGAGCGCTCGCCCGCGCCGACCTGGGTGATGGCCGTCGGCACCCCGGAGCGCCCGGGACTGGCGACCGTCCGCATCACCCGCACCAAGGGCGGTGTGGAGGAGGACGTGACCATGGCCTTCGGCTACGGCCCCGGCGAACAGCTGCCGACGGACGCCGTCCAGGCCGCCGCCGAGGCCCTCGCCACCCGCCACGACCTGCAGTCCATGCTGGTCCAGATCCGCCGGGCCCGCCGGGACCTGTCCGTGCCGCCGCACTTCGAGGGCCCCGGTGTGCCGTACGCGTTCGTCCTGGGCGCCGAGGAGGTCCGCCAGATGCCCGGCGACCGGGCCCGCCGCACGCCCCTCGCCGAGTCCCCGCGCGAACTGGGTCCCAGGACCCGTCCCGCGTTGTACTACCCGCTGCCCGGCGACCCGTCGGACCTGTCGGGCTGGCAGGACTTCGAGCGCCTGATGAGACACCTGAAGGGCAGCTAGCCGGAGCAGCCCGGATACGACCGCGCCCCCGCTGCTCGGCAGCGGGGGCGCGGTCGTCGTCGTCCTGGCTCAGCCCGCCGGGACCTTCTCCCTCTCCCGTACGGGGGTCTTCCCGTGCTGCTCGCGGCCGCGGGCGGCCGCGGTGGCATCCGGCTTGAACGCCCACTCCATCTTCGGCTCCATCGCGAACCGGAAGACGCGGCGCACCGGCGCGGTGCACAGCAGGGTGACGGCGACGCCCGCGCACACGCTCACGAAGATCTCGCCGAGCGGCCGGTGCAGCCAGGGGTGTTCGAACCAGCCCGCGTAGTCGCCGGCCTTGACCAGGAAGCCGTGCAGCAGATAGCCGAACAGCGTGCCCGCGCCGAGCGAGGTGAACCACATCCTCCGGCCCGGCACCCACGAGAAGAAGCAGGCGGTCAGCAGCAGCGAACAGCCGAACAGGGCGAGGACCATGACCGGCCCGGTCCACCACGGCGCGCCCAACTCCTGTGCGGCGTCACGGTGGTAGAACCACCCGGTGGCCATGCGCGGCACCGACCACCAGCCGATGGCCAGCGCGGCGGCGAACACCGGCACCGACAGGATCCGCACCGAACGCCGGCGCACCAGCCGGAAGTGCTCGGGCTTCATCAGCAGGCCGAGCACGAAGAACGGCGCGAACTGCAGCACCCGCTGAAGGTCCAGGTCGTCACCGATCTCCGGGCTGACCGACGCCAGCATGGCGAGGGCGAGCGCCAGCGGCAGCGGCCACCGCACCAGCTTCCAGATCGGTGTGGTCAGCCGCCAGACGAACAACGCGATCAGGAACCAGGTCAGGTACCAGGGGTCCAGCAGGCTGATGGCCTGGTCCGGCGAGTCGCCGGCGTAGCGGTTGAAGAGCGTGTACGCGGTCTCGAAGACGACGTACGGCACGACGACGCCGGTGACCAGCCGTTGCAGCCGGTCGGCCCGCATGTCGAAGCTGCGTGAGAAGAAGCCGGAGATGATGATGAACGCCGGCATGTGGAAGGCGTACACCACCGTGTACGCGCCTTCCAGGATCCGGCTGTCGCCCTTGAGCGGCTCCCAGGAGTGGCCGATCGCCACCAGCACGATCGCCAGGTACTTGGCGTTGTCGAAGAACGCGTCGCGCTGTTTGCCGGGCTGGCTGCCCGAGGGGGCGGGCCGGTCGGCCGCGGCCGCTCCGGTGCGGTGCGGCGAGCGCGGACTGGGCACTCCGTCCCTCGGCGAGTGTGCCGGGGGGAGTGGCGCTCGGTTCTGGCCGTGCGGTCGCAGCGAGTTCGTCACAGACCCTCCCACCAGGAACGGGGGGAGGCGATCGGGGACCTCGCAGCGCTGGCGGGGGACGAGGCGGCGTGGAACATCTGAGGCACCCTAGCCTTGGCTGTGGGTTTTCGTAAAACCCTCGACGTCATTCCTGGTTAATAGCTGCGGATACCCCCGTTTTACGGAAGTCGGCACCGTCGTTCACGTGATGGCCGACACACTGTCCGAGCTTCAACCGCCTGCACCATATGGGTCCTCCTTGTCGCGATTCATCCCGACTAAACAGGGCATAAGACGCCTTTGGCGGCCCGTCCGGTGCGACTGTCGGCGCACCTGTGGCGTCAATTCGAATTAACTGCGAACACGTTGTGTGGACACGGAAACGAACTCGGTGAATTCCCTGTGTGGGTGTCTGGTCGAATTACTGTGCGGACGGGCCGAGTCGGGCCGTCCGCACACCCGGCCGCGGGCGGCCCCGGGCAGGGAACTGGCCAACGATCCGTCACGCGCCGCATATGCGGCCCTCATTGGTGGCACGATGGTCCTGGCGGGGGTGTGCACGGTCGCGTCCCCGGGCCGGGAGCGGACCGACCAAGGGTGTGATCAGTTGTGGCCATTTCTCTGTCAGTGGTGCTGCTGTTGGCGATCATCCTGGTGGTGTTGATCCGGGGAGGCTCGCTGAAGGCCGGCCCCGCCGTCGTCGCGGTGCTCTTCGGCTTCTTCCTCGCCTCGACCGGGATGGCCGACGACATCCAGCGGTTCCTGAACTCGATAGCGGAGACCATCAACTCGATCCAGTTCTAGGCGCCCCGCATGGCCCTCCGCCGCAGACGCCACGCGCAGCCCCGGACAGCACGAAGACCTCCGGCCCGATCCTCGAAGGACCGGGCCGGAGGCCTGTTCGGAGCGGGCGACGGGAATCGAACCCGCGTAGCTAGTTTGGAAGACTAGGGCTCTACCATTGAGCTACGCCCGCACAGCGCGCACCGCGAGTACAGGTGACCGCGGCACTGATGGCATCGTAGCGGGTAGTCCCCCTTCGTCGCACACCGCGTTTCGGTCCGCCCGGGTGGCGGACGCGCGCTGGTGAAATGCGGCGGTCCGGCTGTCTGCGGGCATGTAGCCTACGTCTCGCACCAGACGGGGTGTGGCGCAGCTTGGTAGCGCGTCCGCTTTGGGAGCGGAAGGCCGTGGGTTCAAATCCCGCCACCCCGACCATGTACCGGCCGGACCCGGTCACTGAACGGTCACCTTGCGTGACCGCCTGACGTGATCGCCTTTGGGGCGTGTCGCCGCTGCCGTTACTATGCAAGCTGCACGCCCGTGTGTCTCTCTCCTCTGGAAGTCCTCCGGGCGGCGAATCCGCCGGAGCCGGTCTGGCTTCGGCAGAAACCAAGAAGTCAGCCCCCAAGGAGACCGAACCGTGAAGAGCGCCGTGGAGACCCTGAACCCGACTCGGGTTCGGCTCAGCATTGAGGTGCCCTTCGAGGAGCTCAAGGACAGCCTCGACGCGGCGTACAAGAAGATCAACCAGCAGGTCACGGTGAAGGGCTTCCGGAAGGGCAAGATCCCGGCGCGCGTCATCGACCAGCGGTTCGGCCGCGGTGCGGTCCTGGAGGAAGCGGTCAACGACGCGCTTCCGAAGTTCTACACCGAGGCGGTCAACGAGGCGGAGATCGACGTCCTCGGCCAGCCCGAGGTCGACATCACCGAGCTGAAGGACGGCGAGACGCTGAACTTCACCGCCGAGGTCGACGTCCGCCCCGCGATCGAGATCCCGGACTTCTCCGGCATCGAGGTCGAGGTCGACGCCGTCGAGGTCACCGAAGAGGACATCGACAAGTCGGTCGAGCAGCTCCGTGAGCGCTTCGCCTCGACGTCCCCCGTCGAGCGGGCCGCCCAGGACGGCGACGTCGTCACGATCGACCTCGAGGCCAAGGTCGACGGCGAGATCCTCGAGGACGGCGTCGCCAGCGGCGTCTCCTACACCATCGGCTCCGGCGAGCTGCTGGAAGGCATCGACGACGCCGTGACGGGCCTGGAGGCCGGTGGCGAGGCCACCTTCACCTCCGAGCTCAAGGGCGGCTCGGCGGCCGGCAAGGAGGCCGAGGTCACCGTCAAGGTCACCCAGGTCGCCGCCCGCGAACTGCCCGAGCTGGACGACGACTTCGCGCAGCTCGCCTCCGAGTTCGACACCCTCGAAGAGCTCAAGGCCGACAGCCGCAAGCGCCTCGAGAACATGAAGCAGTACGACCAGGCCACGCAGGCCCAGGAGCGCGTCCTGGAGAAGCTGCTCGAGCTGGTCGAGGTCCCGGTCCCCGAGAAGCTGCTCGAGGACGAGGTCAACACCCGCAAGCACAACCTCGAGCACCACCAGCTCGGCCAGATGGGCCTCGACCTCGAGAAGTACCTCGAGATCCAGGGCAAGACGGCCGAGGAGTTCGAAGCCGAGACCAAGGAAGCCGCGGTCAAGGGCATCAAGACGCAGTTCGTCCTCGACGAGCTCGTCAAGCAGGAGAAGCTCAACGTCAACCAGGAGGAGCTCACCGAGCACCTCATGCGGCGCGCGGCCTCCTCCAACATGTCCCCCGACCAGTTCGCCCAGGCGGTCGTCGAGGGCGGTCAGGTCCCGCTCCTCGTCGGCGAGGTCGCCCGCGGCAAGGCCCTGGCCGTCGTGGTCGAGAAGGCCACGGTCAAGGACACCAACGGCGAGGTCATCGACCTGGACGACGAGGAGGAGGCCGACGAGGCCACCACCGAGACGCCCGAGGCGGCGGCCGAGCCCACCACCGAGGCCGAGGCCACCACCGAGACCGGCACCGAGAAGACCGAAGGCTGACGCCACAGCGCCGCTGACGCCCGTACGACAGGCCCCGGGGAGCATCTCGCCCCCCGGGGCCTGTCGGCGTACGGCTGGACATCGCCGCAAAGGGGCGCGGGGAACTGCGCGACGAGCCACAGCGGACCGGCACCCGCCCACAGCCCAATGGCCCCACGGGCGAGGACCCCGCCCCACCCAGCGGAGCGACATGCGCTGACAGCGAACAGTCTCTTCTCCGGGATTCTCCGGAGGGACCAGCGCGTTAGGGTCCATGAATACGAGGGCAGGGGAGTCCCCGAATCGGCTCCCGCCCCGCAGGGAAACGTGAGACGGCCCGGCGCCGTCGTAAGACGAGCAGGTGGATACGTGACGAATCTGATGCCCTCCGCCGCCGGCGACCCCTCCATCGGTGGTGGCCTCGGTGACCAGGTCTACAACCGGCTGCTCGGCGAGCGGATCATCTTCCTCGGCCAGGCGGTCGACGACGACATCGCCAACAAGATCACCGCACAGCTCCTGCTCCTTGCCGCTGACCCCGACAAGGACATCTACCTCTACATCAACAGCCCCGGCGGCTCGATCACGGCCGGCATGGCGATCTACGACACCATGCAGTACATCAAGAACGACGTGGTGACGATCGCCATGGGCCTCGCCGCCTCCATGGGCCAGTTCCTGCTCAGCGCGGGTACGCCCGGCAAGCGCTTCGCGCTGCCGAACGCCGAGATCCTGATCCACCAGCCGTCCGCCGGCCTCGCCGGTTCGGCGTCGGACATCAAGATCCACGCGGAGCGGCTCCTGCACACCAAGAAGCGGATGGCCGAGCTGACGTCCTTCCACACCGGCCAGACCATCGAGCAGATCACCCGCGACTCCGACCGGGACCGCTGGTTCGACGCCGACGAGGCCAGGGACTACGGCCTCATCGACGAGGTCATCACCACGGCCGCCAACATGCCGGGCGGCGGCGGCACCGGGGCCTGAGGCCCCCTGCAAGCCCCCAGCCGACCGCCACAGCCCCTAGGAGAGAGACAGTGAACGACTTCCCCGGCAGCGGCCTGTACGACCGCGCACGCGCCGAGAGCACGGTGCCCGTGGCCGAGTCCCGGTACGTGATCCCGCGCTTCGTGGAGCGCACCTCGCAGGGCGTCCGCGAGTACGACCCGTACGCGAAGCTCTTCGAAGAGCGCGTGATCTTCCTCGGCGTCCAGATCGACGACGCCTCCGCCAACGACGTCATGGCGCAGCTGCTGTGCCTGGAGTCGATGGACCCCGACCGGGACATCTCGGTCTACATCAACAGCCCCGGCGGATCCTTCACGGCGCTCACTGCGATCTACGACACCATGCAGTTCGTGAAGCCCGACGTCCAGACGGTCTGCATGGGCCAGGCCGCCTCGGCCGCCGCCATCCTGCTGGCCGCCGGTACGCCGGGCAAGCGCATGGCGCTCCCGAACGCCCGTGTGCTGATCCACCAGCCCTACAGCGAGACCGGCCGCGGTCAGGTCTCCGACCTGGAAATCGCCGCGAACGAGATCCTGCGGATGCGTGCCCAGCTGGAAGACCTGCTGGCCAAGCACTCCACCACGCCGATCGAGAAGATCCGCGAGGACATCGAGCGCGACAAGATCCTCACGGCCGAGGACGCCCTGGCGTACGGCCTGATCGACCAGATCATCTCCACCCGGAAGATGAACAACGCGAGCGTGCGCTGACGTCGGACGCTGTATCGTCTGCCGCTCCTTGGCACGGTTCACGACCGTGCACGACACTGTGCACGTCAAAGTGAACCGTGCCAAGGGGGGCCCGAACGAGGGGCCCGGCAAGGTACCGTCGGACATAAGGCAGCACCAGGAGCCGCTGGACCTAGGCGTCTCCCAGGCGAAGGGGAAGCACACCGTGGCACGCATCGGTGACGGCGGCGATCTGCTCAAGTGCTCGTTCTGCGGCAAGAGCCAGAAGCAGGTCAAGAAGCTCATCGCAGGGCCCGGTGTCTACATCTGCGACGAGTGCATCGATCTCTGCAACGAGATCATCGAGGAAGAGCTGGCCGAGACCAGCGAGGTCCGCTGGGAGGAACTTCCCAAGCCCCGCGAGATCTACGAGTTCCTCGAGGGGTACGTCGTCGGCCAGGAACCGGCCAAGAAGGCCCTCTCGGTCGCGGTGTACAACCACTACAAGCGGGTCCAGGCCGGTGAGAACGGCGGCGCCCAAGGCCGCGACGACGCCATCGAGTTGGCGAAGTCCAACATCCTCCTGCTGGGTCCCACGGGCTCCGGCAAGACCCTCCTCGCCCAGACCCTGGCCCGGATGCTGAACGTCCCCTTCGCGATCGCCGACGCAACGGCCCTCACGGAAGCGGGTTACGTCGGCGAGGACGTCGAGAACATCCTGCTCAAGCTGATCCAGGCGGCCGACTACGACGTCAAGAAGGCCGAGACCGGGATCATCTACATCGACGAGATCGACAAGGTCGCCCGTAAGAGCGAAAACCCGTCGATCACCCGCGATGTGAGCGGCGAGGGCGTGCAGCAGGCCCTGCTGAAGATCCTGGAGGGCACCACCGCCTCGGTCCCGCCCCAGGGCGGCCGCAAGCACCCCCACCAGGAGTTCATCCAGATCGACACGACGAACGTCCTGTTCATCGTGGGCGGCGCCTTCGCGGGCCTGGAGAAGCTCATCGAGTCCCGGGCCGGCGCCAAGGGCATCGGCTTCGGCGCGACGATCCGCTCCAAGCGCGAGCTGGAGGCCAAGGACCAGTTCGAGTCCGTCATGCCCGAGGACCTGGTCAAGTTCGGCATGATCCCCGAGTTCATCGGCCGGCTCCCGGTCATCACCTCGGTCCACAACCTCGACCGCGAGGCCCTGCTCCAGATCCTGGTCGAGCCGCGCAACGCGCTCGTCAAGCAGTACGAGCGCCTCTTCGAACTCGACGGTGTGGAGCTGGACTTCGAGCGTGAGGCCCTGGAGGCCATCGCCGACCAGGCCATCCTCCGCCAGACCGGCGCCCGCGGCCTGCGCGCCATCATGGAGGAAGTCCTCCAGGGCGTGATGTACGAGATCCCGTCCCGCAAGGACGTGGCCCGGGTCGTCATCACGGCGGACGTCGTCCACTCGAACGTGAACCCGACACTGATCCCGCGGGATGCGCGCGGTCGGGGCCCGGGCGAGCAGAAGACGGCGTAGCGGCACAGACGTACGCACAGCGAAGGGGCCCCGGTCAACAGACCGGGGCCCCTTCGCTGTTGCGTCGTGCGGCGTCAGGCCTTGACGCGGATCTCCGCGCGGATCTTCGTCGTCAGGTCGATCGCGACGTCCTTGGTGGTGCTCTTCGTGTTGTCGCCGGGGGAGACCATGGCGACCGTGCTGTAGTCCGACCAGACGCAGAACCAGTCGGTCGACTCCTTCTTGGTCAGGCTGTTGGTGCTCTTCGCGGACTGGCACTTCATGAGCGCCCCGTCGAGGTCGGCCTCCTCGGGCTTGCCGATCAGCTCGGCGCCGCTGGAGGAACTGGAGGCGTTGTTCGTGAACTCCTTCGTGATGGCCGCGAAGTACTTGTCCAGGGCGGCCTCGGGGTCCGCGATCTCGCCGTAACCACCCACGACGGTGACGCCCTTGGCGACCAGCAGCTCGGACCGGGACGGCAACGTGGTCGGGTCGCTCGGGTCGTAGCCGCTGAAGTCGGCCGTCGAGTACTGCGAGACGACGGCCTTGCCGTCCTTCATGCCGCTTGCCTCGAGGTACTTGGTGGTGCTCGCGTCGTTGACCTCGCCGCCCTTGCCGACCTGCTTGTACTCGCCGGCCACGGTCGCCGGAGAGGCCAGCTTGTGCGCGCCGTCGTCCTCCAGACCGCCCCCGCCCGTGCCGACGACGAAGTACGCGCCCACACCTATGGCGGCCACGACGGCCACGGCGGCGATGATGATGCCGGTCTTCTTCTTGCCGCCACCGGCAGCCGGCGGCTGCGGCACCCCGTATGGGGCCTGCCCATAGGGCGGCTGCTGACCGTACGGCGGCTGCGGCTGCTGGCCGTAGGGAGCCTGCTGTCCGTACGGGGGCTGCTGCGGCTGGCCGTAGCCCGGCTGGGCGGGCGGGGCCTGCTGGGGGTAGCCGTAGCCGGGCTGGGCGGGCGGTGCCTGCTGCGGCTGGCCGTAGGGGCCCGGCTGGCCGTAGGGACCCTGCTGACCGTACGGTCCAGGCTGCTGGGGCTGCCCGCCGTACGGGCCCGGCTGGTTGTGGCTCATTTCTGGGTTCCCCTCCAGATGCTTATGTGTCCCTGACATCCTGGCGTAGCCACAGCGCACACAGGGCATCGGGGGCCTACCGTTACAGAGGAATCCCGTTTCGGGACTGCCCCGTGACACCCCTAAACTGAGCCCGTGACCGAGAACGCTCAGCAGCAGCCACCAGAGCCCGCCATCGAACTGCCGACCCAGTACGCGCCGGCCGATGTAGAGGGGCCGCTGTACGAGCGCTGGGTGGAGCGGGGTTACTTCGAGGCGGACGCGAAGAGTGACAAGCCTCCGTACACGATCGTCATCCCGCCGCCGAACGTCACGGGCAGCCTGCACCTCGGGCACGCCTTCGAGCACACGCTCATCGACGCCCTGACCCGCCGCAAGCGGATGCAGGGCTACGAGACGCTGTGGCAGCCCGGCATGGACCACGCCGGCATCGCCACGCAGAACGTCGTCGAGCGGGAGCTGGGCAAGGAGGGCAAGTCCCGGCACGACCTGGGCCGAGAGGCGTTCGTCGAGCGCGTCTGGCAGTGGAAGGCCGAGTCCGGCGGGCAGATCAGCGGACAGATGCGACGCCTGGGAGACGGCGTCGCCTGGTCGCGTGAGCGGTTCACCATGGACGAGGGGCTGTCCCAGGCCGTCCAGACCATCTTCAAGCGGCTCTTCGACGAAGAGCTGATCTACCGCGCCGAGCGCATCATCAACTGGTGCCCGCGCTGTCTGACCGCCATCTCGGACATCGAGGTGGAGTACCAGGACGACGACGGCGAGCTCGTCTCCATGAAGTACGGCGACGGGGACGAGACGATCGTCGTCGCCACCACGCGCGCCGAGACCATGCTCGGTGACACGGCGGTCGCCGTTCACCCCGACGACGAGCGGTACAAGCACCTGGTCGGCAAGCTCATCAAGCTGCCGCTGACGGAGCGTTCCATCCCGGTCGTCGCCGACGAGCACGTCGACCCCGAGTTCGGTACGGGTGCCGTCAAGGTCACCCCGGCCCACGACCCGAACGACTTCGAGATCGGCCAGCGGCACGACCTGCCGGCCATCACGATCATGGACGAGCACGCCGTCATCACCGCGCACGGCCCCTTCCAGGGCCTGGACCGGCTGGAGGCCCGCTCGGCCATCGTCGCCGCGCTGCGCGCCGAGGGCCGGATCGTCGCCGAGAAGCGGCCCTACGTCCACTCGGTCGGTCACTGCTCGCGCTGCAAGACCACCATCGAGCCGCGCCTGTCCATGCAGTGGTGGGTCAAGGTCGGCCCGCTCGCGAAGGCGGCCGGTGACGCCGTCCGGGACGGACGCGTCAAGATCCATCCGCAGGAGATGGAGAAGCGGTACTTCGACTGGGTCGACAACCTCCACGACTGGTGCATCTCGCGGCAGTTGTGGTGGGGCCACCGGATTCCGGTCTGGTACGGGCCGAACGGCGAGGTCGTGTGTGTCGGGCCAGACGACGAGGCTCCGAGCGGCGAGGGCTGGCACCAGGACACCGACGTCCTCGACACCTGGTTCTCCTCCGGCCTGTGGCCCTTCTCGACCCTCGGCTGGCCCGAACAGACCGAATCGCTCGCGAAGTTCTATCCGAACTCCGTCCTGGTCACCGGCTACGACATCCTCTTCTTCTGGGTCGCCCGGATGATGATGTTCGGCCTCTACGCGATGGACGGCACCCCGCCGTTCCACACCATCGCCCTGCACGGCATGGTCCGTGACCAGAACGGCAAGAAGATGTCGAAGTCCTACGGGAACGTCGTCAACCCGCTGGACTGGATGGACAAGTACGGCAGCGACGCCCTGCGGTTCACGCTGGCCCGCGGCGCGAACCCGGGTGTCGACGTCCCCATCGGCGAGGACTGGGTCCAGGGCTCGCGCAACTTCGCCAACAAGATCTGGAACGCGACGCGCTTCGCGCTGATGAACGGCGCGACGGTGGACGGCCCGCTGCCGGAGCCGTCGGCGATGTCGGCGACCGATCGGTGGATCCTGTCCCGGCTCAACTCGGTTGTCGCCGAGGTCGACGCGTTCTACGAGGACTACCAGTTCGCGAAGCTCTCCGACGCCCTGTTCCACTTCGCGTGGGACGAGGTGTTCGACTGGTACGTCGAGCTGTCGAAGACCACGTTCGCCGCCGGCGGTTCGGCCGCGGAGGTCAGCAAGCGCGTCCTCGGTGAGGTCCTGGACGTCACGCTGCGGCTGCTGCACCCGGTCGTCCCCTTCGTCACGGAGACGCTGTGGACCACGCTGACCGGTGGCGAGACCCTCGTCATCGCCGAGTGGCCCGCGGACAGCGGCTTCCGTGACACGGGAGCGGAGAAGGAGATCGCGACCCTCCAGTCCGTCATCACCGAGGTCCGCCGCTTCCGCGCCGACCAGGGACTGCAGCCCGGTCAGCGCGTCCCGGCCCGCCTGTCCCTCGACAGCACGGCGCTCGCCCCGCACGAGGCGGCCATCCGGCAGTTGCTGCGGCTCCAGCCGGAGGGTGACGCCTTCACCGCCACGGCGACCCTGCCGGTCGGCGGCGCCGAGGTGGCGCTCGACCTGTCCGGCACGATCGACGTGGCGGCCGAGCGGAAGCGGCTGGCCAAGGACCTCGCCGCCGCGGAGAAGGAGAAGGCGCAGGCGAACGCGAAGCTCGGCAACGAGGCGTTCCTGGCGAAGGCTCCGGACCACGTGGTGGAGAAGATCCGGACGCGGCTGGCGAAGGCGGACGAGGACATCGCCCGGATCGCCGCGCAGCTGGACCGGTTGCCGCAGGCGTAGGCGCCCGCGGGACACGTCGGTGAAAGCCCTCGGAACTGTCCTTGAGTTCTAGTGGTCGTGCGGCCCGGCGTTGACGGGGTGCCGCTCTCTGTGGGTCGGGAGCCGCTCCAGCGGCACGATTGCCCCGCAGCTGCGCGCGAGGGGCACCTCTTGGCCGACCGAGTCGGGTGGTGGGTGGGCGTAGGCCGGGGGTCTGGGGGCGGAGCACCCAGGGGCGGGGCACCCGCCCCGACCCGAACCCACCCACGGACCCGCAGCCACCCACGACCCCCGCCCACCCCCGGCCTCCGTAGACTGGCCCCGTGAGTGAGCAGCCCCCGTACGACGACAGCGAGCAGCCCGGCCCGATCGGCGGCTTCGACGAGATCATGGCGGCCGAGACCGAGCGGGACCCGGATCTCGCGGTGATCGAGGCCGGCAGCCGTACCCTGCGCACGCAGGGCGGTCCGCCGGAGGCCGACGTGCCCGCGCGCCCGGCGGATCCCGAGGTCGACAAAGCCCTGAGGGAAGTCGAGGCGGAGCTCGCCACCCGCTGGGGCGAGACCAAGCTGGAGCCCTCCGTCAGCCGGATCTCCGCGCTGATGGACCTGCTGGGGGAGCCGCAGCGGTCGTACCCCTCCATCCACATCACCGGCACCAACGGCAAGACCTCCACCGCCCGCATGATCGAGGCTCTGCTGGGTGCCTTCGAGCTGCGGACCGGCAGGTACACGAGTCCCCACGTCCAGTCGATCACCGAGCGGATCAGCCTGGACGGCGCGCCGATCTCCGCCGAGCGGTTCATCGAGACGTACGAGGACATCAAGCCGTACGTCGAGATGGTCGACGCGCAGCAGGAGTACCGGCTGTCCTTCTTCGAGGTGCTCACGGGGATGGCGTACGCCGCCTTCGCGGACGCTCCGGTCGACGTCGCCGTGGTGGAAGTGGGCATGGGCGGCTCCTGGGACGCCACGAACGTCATCGACGGTGCCGTCGCCGTCGTCACTCCCATCGACCTCGACCACACCGACCGGCTCGGTGGGACGCCCGCGGCGATCGCCACCGAGAAGGCCGGCATCGTCAAGCAGGACGCGGCGGTGATCCTGGCTCAGCAGCCGGTCGACGCCGCGCAGGTGCTGCTGAAGCAGGCCGTGGACGTGGATGCGACGGTGGCCCGGGAGGGGCTCGAGTTCGGGGTCGTGGCGCGGCAGGTCGCCGTCGGCGGGCAGTTGCTCACCCTGCGCGGGCTCGGCGGGGAGTACCCCGAGGTCTACCTTCCGCTGCACGGCCCCTACCAGGCACACAACGCGGCCGTCGCGCTCGCCGCCGTGGAGGCGTTCTTCGGCGTGGGTTCGCAGCGGCCCGAGCCGCTCGACGCCGACACCGTCCGCAAGGCGTTCGCGGCCGTGGCCTCGCCGGGCCGGATGGAGGTCGTACGGCGGTCGCCGACCGTCGTCCTGGACGCGGCACACAATCCGGCGGGTGCTCGTGCCACGGCCGAGGCGGTCGGGGAGGCGTTCGACTTCAGCCGGCTGATCGGGGTCGTCGGGGCGAGCGGGGACAAGAACGTCCGCGGGTTGCTGGAGGCCTTCGAGCCGCTGTTCGCGGAGGTCGTCGTCACCCAGAACGCCAGCCACCGCGCGATGGACGTGGACGAACTCGCCGAGATCGCCGTCGAGGTGTTCGGCGACGAGCGGGTGCAGGTCGAGCCGCGGCTGCCGGACGCTCTGGAGGCCGCGGTCACGCTGGCCGAGGAGGAGGGCGAGTTCGCGGGCGGCGGTGTGCTCGTCACCGGCTCCGTCATCACCGTCGGCGAGGCCCGGCTGCTGCTGGGGAAGGGCTGAGACTCCGTATGCGTACGCTCTGTGCTTCGACCCTGATCGGCGAGGTCTTCATCATCGGCTTCGCCGCGCTGGTCGCGATGAAGGACCCCGGCCTGTCCACGACGACGGTGTGGACGGTCAGCGGCGTGGCCATGTTCCTGTGCCTGGTGCTGTGCGGCATGGTGACCCGCCCCGGCGGTGTGGCCCTGGGGTGGGTCCTCCAGATCGCCCTGATCGCCTCCGGGGTCGTCGTCCCCACGATGTTCTTCCTGGGCGCGGTCTTCGCGGCCCTGTGGTGGGCGTCCGTGCACTACGGACGGAAGATCGACGAGGCGAAGGCGAGGTTCGCCGCCCAGGCGGGCTCCTCTACACCTGACGCTGCGTAACAAGGGGCCGGACACGCCCTGTAATCTCAGCATCCCGCACCATCCTTGATCCGAAGGAGCCCCGTCGTGAGCCAGCGCACCCTCGTCCTCCTCAAGCCCGACGCCGTTCGTCGTGGCCTGACCGGCGAGATCATCAGCCGCATCGAGCGCAAGGCCGGCTGGCAGATCACCGCGCTGGAGCTGCGCACCCTGGACCACGACACGCTGGAGCAGCACTACGGCGAGCACAAGGGCAAGCCCTTCTACGAGCCGCTGGTGGAGTTCATGGCCTCCGGTCCGGTCGTGGCGCTGATCGTCGAGGGTGACCGGGTCATCGAGGGTGTGCGGGCGCTGGCCGGTCCGACCGACCCGATCGCCGCCGCCCCGGGCTCGATCCGCGGTGACTACGGCGTGATCGTGCGCGAGAACCTGATCCACGCGTCCGACTCCGAGGAGTCCGCCGAACGCGAGGTGAAGATCTTCTTCCCCGGCCGCGCGTAGCGCCTGCGGCGGATGAGTGAGAGTCTGGGGGCTTTTGTCCCCGGACTTTCTGGCATATGCGTGGCGTTCGAGGGAACGAGTCCCCCCGAACGCCCGTCTCCACAAGCGAACCCGCACGGCATCTGCTGACAATGGCGGAGACCCTCACGCAGTGTTCGCGAAGGCGCGTCTACGATGGAAGCCTTCACGTCACCGCACCCACCTTCGCCTACCTGAAAAGCCCTCAAAAAGCTCCTGGGAAGGCCAGTCGAATCCTGATGGGGAACTCAATGTCGTTCATCGGCCGTGACATGGCTGTCGACCTCGGGACCGCCAACACGCTGGTGTACGTCAGGGGTCGCGGGATCGTACTCAATGAGCCGTCCGTCGTCGCGATCAACACCAACACCGGTGGCATCCTCGCGGTCGGCGCCGAAGCCAAGAAGATGATCGGGCGCACGCCGGGCAACATCGTTGCCGTCCGGCCGCTGAAGGACGGTGTGATCGCCGACTTCGAGATCACCGAGCGGATGCTCCGTTACTTCATCCTGAAGATCCACAAGCGGCGGTATCTGGCTCGTCCGCGGGTCGTCGTCTGTGTGCCCTCGGGTATCACGGGGGTCGAGCGCCGCGCCGTCATCGAGGCGTCGTCCCAGGCCGGCGCCCGTCAGGTGCACATCATCGAGGAGCCGATGGCGGCCGCCATCGGGTCCGGCCTGCCGGTCCACGAGGCCACGGGCAACATGGTGGTGGACATCGGCGGCGGCACCACGGAGGTCGCGGTCATCTCCCTCGGCGGCATCGTCACCGCCCAGTCCATCCGGGTGGCGGGCGACGAGCTGGACAACGCGATCATCCAGCACATCAAGAAGGAGTACTCGCTCCTCCTCGGTGAGCGGACGGCCGAACAGATCAAGATCACGATCGGTTCGGCGTACGACCTCGACGCTGACGAGCACACCGAAATCCGCGGCCGGGACCTCGTCTCCGGGCTGCCCAAGACCGTCGTCATCTCGGCCGCCGAAGTCCGCAAGGCGATCGAGGAGCCCGTCAACGCGATCGTGGACGCCGTCAAGACGACCCTGGACAAGTGCCCGCCGGAACTGTCCGGCGACATCATGGACCGCGGAATCGTTCTGACCGGTGGCGGTGCGCTGCTGCGCGGCCTCGACGAGCGGCTGCGGCGCGAGACCGGTATGCCGATCCACATCGCCGAGGACCCGCTGGACAGCGTGGCCCTCGGTTCCGGAAAGTGCGTCGAGGAATTCGAGGCGTTGCAGCAGGTGCTGGACGCCCAGCCGCGCAGATGACGCAACTCTTCGATTCCGCCGTACGAGATGATCTCCTCTCGTACGGCGGATCGTTGATATCGAGGCATAGGCTCGCCCATAAGCATCAACACGCCCCATAAGTGACGACACGTAAACACTGCACTCGCATTCCTATGAGGAAGGGCACGGCCGCCGCACGTGAGGGACACACGAGAGAGCCGGCTGCTCCTGGTGCTGCTGGTCGCCATCGCGTTCGCGCTGATCACGGTGGACATCCGCGGCGGGGAGGATTCACCGGTCGACGGTGCCCGGCAGGGCGCGGCCACGGTGTTCGGCCCGATCGAGGACGGGGTGTCGGCCGCGGTCGACCCGGTCGGCAACGCCGTATCGGCCATCCGTGACTCGGGCGAGCGGCACGACCGGCTCGCCGAGCTGGAGAAGGAGAACGCGGCCCTCGAGGCGAAGCTCGGCAGCGACGACCGCAACCGCAGCCGCCTGGCCCAGCTCGACAAGATGCTGAAGCTCTCGGGCGCCGGCCAGTACGGCATCAAGGGCGCCCAGGTCATCGCCATAGGCGCGGCCCAGGGCTTCTCCTGGACCATCACCATCGACGTCGGCGCCAACGACGGCATCACCCGCGACATGACCGTCGTCAACGGCGACGGGCTGGTCGGGCGCGTGACCACCGTCGGCCCCGACATCGCCACCGTGCTGCTCGCCAACGACCCCGACTTCACCGTCGGCACCCGGATGGAGGCCGGCGACGAACTCGGCTTCGCCTCCGGGCAGGGCGACCGCCCGCTGCGCGTCGAACTCCTCAACGGCAAGGCCGAGATCAAGAAGGGCGACCGACTGGTCACCTTCGGCTCGCAGGCCGACAAGCCCTTCGTGCCCGGCGTGCCGGTCGGCGTGGTCTCCCGCGTCGACCCCTCCGCCGGCGACCTCACCCGCACCCTCTACGTCACGCCGTACGTCAGCTTCTCCAAGCTCGACATCGTCGGTGTCGTCGTCGAGGCCCCGAAGAAGGACCCGCGCGACACGGTGCTGCCAGCCAAGCCCAAGCCGACCCCCACGCCGACCGTGACGGTGACCGTCACCCCGTCCGCGGGCGCGCCGGTCGACGGCCAGATCCAGCAAGAGCAGTAGGAGCTGTAGCCCATGCGCGTCAACCGGATCCTGCTGTCCACTTCCCTGGTCGTCGTCGCCCTGGTCCTCCAGGTGAGCGTCCTGGCCCGCCTGCACCTGCCGGGCGCCGTCCCCGACCTGCTGCTCCTCACCGTCCTGGGCCTGGCCATGGTGTACGGCCATGTCGGCGGCGCCCTCGTCGGGTTCGGCGCGGGTCTCCTCGCCGACCTCGCCCCGCCCGCCGACCATGCGGCCGGCCGCTACGCCCTCGTGCTGTGCGTCATCGGCTACCTCGCGGGCCTGGCGAAACCGGACAACGGCCGGCTGAAGTCGGCCACCGGCCCCATGCTCGTCGTGGTCGCCGCCGCCGTCGGCACCACCCTGCTGTACGCCGGTGTCGGCGCCCTCGTCGGCGACACCGCCGCCCGCCATGTCGGCCTCGGCAGCCTGCTGTTCACTGCCGCCCTGTACGACCTGCTGCTCGCCCCGTTCGTCGTCCCCGGCATCATGGCGCTGGCCCGCAGAGCGGAGAACGACCCGCTCGCCGACACCAACTCCGCCGCCAAGGCCACCGACATCTCCTCCGGCTGGCTCTCCTCGGGCACGGGCCTGCGGATCGGGGGACAGCGCAACGGCCTCGGCGGACTGAAGGTGAAGGCCGCCCGGGCCCGCACGGCGCGTGCCGGACGCATCAAGGGAGTCAAGCGACTGTGAGCGCTCGGCAGTCGGCCGCCGGACGGACGCAGGGGCTCACAGGTTCGCCGTATATGACACCTACACACACCGAGAGGGGGAGGCAGCCGCAGTGACCGCCCACCCGTCGCCCGCCGCCACCCTTCCCACGGACGGTCCGCGCCCATGACCAACATTCCCGAGACCGGCCGGACCCCACGGGTCCAGATCCGGCTCGTCGTCATCCAGATCCTCGTCCTCTCCCTGCTCGGCACCCTCGGCGGACGCCTGTGGTACCTGCAGATCCGCGAGGGCGACGAGTACGCCAAGGAGGCGTCCGGCAACCACGTCCAGCAGGTCGTGGAGCCCGCCGTACGCGGCTCGATCCTGGACGCGCGCGGGGTGCCGCTCGCCGACAACGAGACCCGGCTCGTGGTCTCCGCCTCCCGCACCGACCTGCTGAAGATGAAGGACGACGGCAAGGCCGTCCTCGCCAAGCTGGCCGGCGTGCTGGGCATGAAGCCCCAGGAGGTCATGGAGAAGGTCCGGCTGTGCGACTCCAAGACGCCGCAGCCCTGCTGGAACGGCTCGCCGTACCAGCCGATCCCCATCACCGACGAGGCCACCGCCAAGCAGGCCCTGCAGATCCGTGAACGCGCCGAGGACTTCCCCGGCATCACCGCCGAGCCGGAGGCCGTGCGCCGCTACGCCGCCCCCGGCAAGGCCAACACGGCCCAGGTCCTCGGCTACCTCTCGCCCGTCACCGACGAGGAGATCACCAAGGCCCAGGACACCGACTCGCCCTACCTGCGCTCCGACCAGGTCGGCCGCTCGGGCCTGGAGCGCCAGTACGACAAGCAGCTGCGCGGCAAGGCGGGCGTCACCCGCTACGAGGTCGACAACCTCGGCCGCGTCATCGGCGAGGCCGAGGCCGACCCCGCCCAGCCCGGCTCCTCCCTCGTCACCAGCATCGACGCCCGCGTCCAGCGGGTCGCCGAGTACGAGCTGAACGACGCCATGAAAGAGGCCCGCAAGACCTACGACAAGAACACCGGCGAGAACTACAAGGCGGACTCCGGCGCCGTCGTGGTGATGGAGTCCAAGACCGGCCGCGTGGTCGCCATGGCCTCCAACCCGACGTACGACCCGAACGCCTGGGTCGGCGGCATCTCCGCCAAGGACTACACCCAGCTCACCGGCAAGAAGTCCAACTACCCGCTGCTGAACCGCGCGATCCAGGGGCAGTCCGCCCCCGGCTCCGTGTTCAAGGTCATCCCGACCGCCGCCGCGGTCAACGCCGGCTACTCCTTCGACGGCCCCTACCAGTGCTCCAGCTCGTACTCGATCGGCGGCCAGGTCTTCAAGAACTTCGAGTCCAAGGGATACGGCCCGATCAGCCTCGGCCGCGCCCTGGAGGTCTCCTGCGACACCGTCTTCTACCGCCTCTCGCACCAGGAGTGGCAGAAGGACGGCGGCAACAAGCCCAAGAAGAACCCCGGCGACTGGTTCTACAAGACCGCCCACCAGTTCGGCCTCGGCAAGGAGACCGGCATCGACCTCCCCAACGAGGTCACCGGCCGCATCCCCGACCGCCAGTGGAAGCAGAGCTACTGGAAGGCCAACAAGGACGCCTGGTGCAAGTACGGCAAGAAGGGCGGCACGTACGCCGAGCAGATCGCGTACGAGAACTGCCTGGAGGGCAACAGGCTGCGCGCCGGTGACTCCGTCAACTACTCGATCGGCCAGGGCGACACCCTCGTCACCCCGATCCAGATGGCGACGATCTACGGGGCCATCTCCAACGGCGGCACCCTCTACGACCCGACCGTCGGCAAGGCGATCATCAGCCCCGACGGCAAGACCGTCCAGGAGATCGAGCCGAAGGCACACGGCAAGCTGCCGATGACGCAGAAGACGCTCAGCGAGATAGACGGTGCCCTCGAAGGAGTCGCGACCCGCGGTACCGCCGCCTGGCGGTTCGGCGGCTGGCCGCAGGACGAGATCCCGATGCACGCCAAGACGGGTACGGCCGAGGTCTACGGCAAGCAGACCACCTCGTGGTTCACCACGTACACCAAGGACTACACGGTCGTCATGACCATCTCCCAGGGTGGCACGGGCTCCGGCGCCTCCGGCCCCGCCGTCCGCAAGATCTACAACGCGCTCTACGGCGTCTCCGACGACGGCACGATCAACCCGAAGAACGCGCTGCTGCCGACCCCGCAGAAGAACCTGCCCAAGGTCCAGACCGACGGGACGATCAAGTCCCCGAAGGTCGCCAAGGACCCGGCGAAGGACCAGCGGGTGAGCCAGGAGGGCGAGGCCGCACCGGACGGGACACAGCTGGCGGCGACCGTGAACACGCCGGCCACCGGCAACCGGAACGCCCGGCGCCGGCCGCGCCGAAAGGGAAGCCGGAGGATGCCCGCATGACCGGCGCCAACACCTTCCAGGTCTCCGGATACGGGCCCGAACGCGCGGGCTGGACCCGCCTGTTCGCCCGTGACTCGCTGGCCCGCCGACTGGACTGGCCGATACTGCTGGCGGCGCTGGCCCTCTCCGGCATCGGTTCGGTCCTCGTCTTCTCGGCGACCCGCAACCGCACCGACATCAACCAGGGCGACCCGTACTACTTCCTGATCCGGCATCTCATGAACACCGGCATCGGCTTCGCCCTGATGCTCGGCACGGTGTGGCTCGGCCACCGCACGCTGCGCACGGCCGTGCCGCTCCTGTACGCGATCTCGGTGTTCCTGATCCTGATGGTGCTCACGCCGCTCGGCACGACGGTCAACGGCGCCCACTCCTGGATCGTGCTCGGCGGCGGGTTCTCGCTCCAGCCCTCCGAGTTCGTGAAGATCACGATCATCCTCGGCATGGCGATGCTGCTGGCCGCACGGGTCGACGCGGGCGACAAGCCCCACCCCGACCACCGCACCGTGCTCCAGGCGCTCGGACTGGCCGCCGTACCGATGCTGATCGTGATGCTGATGCCCGACCTCGGGTCGGTCATGGTCATGGTCATCATCGTGCTGGGCGTGCTGCTCGCCTCCGGTGCCTCGAACCGCTGGGTGTTCGGGCTGCTGAGCGCGGGAGCCGCCGGCGCGATCGCCGTCTGGCAGCTGCACATCCTGGACGAGTACCAGATCGCCCGCTTCGCCGCCTTCGCCAACCCCAGCCTCGACCCCGCCGGTGTCGGCTACAACACCAACCAGGCCCGCATCGCGATCGGCTCGGGCGGTCTGACCGGCTCGGGCCTCTTCCAGGGCTCGCAGACCACGGGCCAGTTCGTGCCCGAGCAGCAGACCGACTTCGTGTTCACGGTCGCGGGCGAGGAGCTGGGCTTCCTCGGCGGCGGCCTGATCGTCGTCCTGCTGGGTGTGGTGCTGTGGCGCGCCTGCCGCATCGCCCGCGAGACGACCGAGCTGTACGGCACGATCGTCGCCGCCGGCATCGTGGCCTGGTTCGCCTTCCAGTCCTTCGAGAACATCGGCATGACCCTCGGCATCATGCCGGTCACGGGCCTGCCGCTGCCGTTCGTGTCGTACGGCGGCTCGTCGATGTTCGCGGTGTGGGTGGCGGTGGGGCTGCTGCAGTCGATCCGGGTGCAACGGCCGATGTCGGCATAGCGGTCCGGCCGGCTGCCCCCTGCCGTACCGCCCCGACTGCGACTAGATTCGGGTCATGGCGGCCACGAAACGTGAAATCGAGCGCAAGTACGAATCCGACGACAGTGGACTGCCCGACCTCACCGGCGTCGCCGGCGTGTCCACCGTCCTCGACAAGGGCGTCGCCGAACTGGACGCCACCTACTACGACACCCCCGACGAACGCCTCGCCGCGTCCTCGATCACCCTGCGCCGCCGCACCGGCGGCTCCGACGCGGGCTGGCACCTGAAGTTCCCCGTCGCCCCGGGCGTGCGCGACGAGATCCAGGCCCCGCTCTCCGACACCCTCCCCGACGAACTCGCCGGGCTCGTCCGCTCCCGGGTCCGGGACGCCGAGCTGCGGCCCGTGGTCCGGCTGCGCTCGGGCCGCGACGTGCGCGACCTCCTCGACGCCCGGGGACGGCTGCTCGCCGAGGTCAGCGTGGACGCCGTCCACGCCCAGCGGCTGACCGGGGGCGACGGCGTCGCCCAGTGGACCGAGATCGAGGTCGAGCTCGCCGACGGCGGCGACCCCGTCTTCCTGGACAAGGTGGAGAAGCGGCTGCGCAAGGCGGGCGTACGGCCGTCCGCCTCCTCGTCGAAGCTGGCCCGGGCGCTCGCGGAGACGGCACCCGGGAAGAAGCGCCGGGCCGGTTCGCCCAAGGACCCGGTGACCGCGGGCGACCATGTCCTCGCGTACGTCCGCGCCCAGCGCGACGCGATCGTCGGGCTCGACCCGGCCGTACGCCGGGACGCCGAGGACTCCGTGCACAGCATGCGCGTCGCGACCCGCCGCATGCGCAGCACCTTCAAGTCGTACGGCTCGGTCCTCGACCGGGGCGTCACCGACCCGGTCGGCGAGGAGCTGAAGTGGCTGGCCGGTGAGCTGGGCGTGGACCGGGACCGCGAGGTACTGACCGAACGCCTGACGGCGGCCCTCGCCGACGTGCCCCGCACGCTGGTCTCGGGCCCGGTCGCCGAGCGGCTGGGCCGCTGGGCGAGCGCCGAGCACGGCGGGGCACGCGGCCGGCTGATCGGCGTCCTGGACTCCCGCCGCTACCTCGCCCTGCTCGACGCCCTGGACGCGCTGATAGCCGACCCGCCGCTGCGGGACGCCGCCGGGAAGAAGCCCCGCAAGGTGCTCGCGAAGGCCGTGAAGAAGGACTTCGGCAAGGTCTCCGGGCTCGTCGGGCAGGCGCTGGAACTGCCGCCGGGACCCGACCGGGACGTCGCCGTGCACGAGGCCCGCAAGAAGACCAAGCGCACCCGCTACGCGGCGGAGACGGCCCACCCGGCCCTTGGCGCACCGGCCAAGGACCTGGTCAAGTCCATGAAGGCGCTGCAGACCCTGCTCGGTGACCACCAGGACAGCGTGATGGCCCGCCAGACCCTGCGCGAGCTGTCCGCGGTCGCGCACGCGGCGGGGGAGAGCGCCTTCACCTACGGGCTGCTCTACGGACGGGAGGAACAGCGGGCGGCGGCCGTGGAGGCGGAACTGCCCGAGTTCTGGAACGGGATCAAGGACGGGGCGGCGGCCCTCTGAGGCTTCCGGGCGTGCGGGGGGCGGTCGCGGCCGCGTTACGCTAGATGGTCACTCCTGTCCGTTCAGCCCAGCTCACGAAGGTTCGCGACATGCCTGCCGAAGTCGCTGCGTCGGTCTTCCCGCAGCTCGAAGCTCTGCTCCCGCATGTGCAGAAGCCGATCCAGTACGTCGGCGGGGAGCTCAACTCCACCGTCAAGCCGTGGGAGTCGACCGACGTCCGCTGGGCGCTGATGTACCCGGACGCGTACGAGGTCGGTCTGCCCAACCAGGGCGTCATGATCCTCTACGAGGTGCTGAACGAGCAGGACGGCGTCCTCGCCGAGCGCACCTACAGCGTGTGGCCGGACCTCGAGGCGCTGATGCGGGAGCACGACGTCCCGCAGTTCACGGTGGACAGCCACCGGCCGGTGAAGGCCTTCGACGTGTTCGGTCTGTCCTTCTCCACGGAGCTGGGCTACACCAACATGCTGACGGCGCTGGACCTGGCCGGGATCCCCCTGGAGACCAGGAACCGGACGATCGACGACCCGATCGTGCTGGCCGGCGGCCACGCCGCCTTCAACCCCGAGCCGATCGCCGACTTCATCGACGCGGTGATCATCGGAGACGGCGAGCAGGCCGTCCTGGACATGACCCGGATCATCCGGGAGTGGAAGGGCGAGGGGCAGCCCGGCGGCCGCGAGGAGGTCCTGTTCCGCCTCGCGAAGACGGGCTCGGTGTACATCCCCGCCTTCTACGACGTCGAGTACCTCGCGGACGGCCGTATCGCCCGGGTCGTACCGAACAAGTCCGGTGTTCCGTGGCGCGTGTCCAAGCACACGGTGATGGACCTGGACGAGTGGCCCTACCCCAAGCAGCCCCTGGTCCCACTGGCCGAGACGGTCCACGAGCGGATGTCCGTGGAGATCTTCCGCGGCTGCACCCGCGGCTGCCGCTTCTGCCAGGCGGGCATGATCACGCGCCCGGTGCGCGAGCGGTCGATCACCGGAATCGGAGACATGGTCGAGAAGGGCCTCAAGGCGACCGGCTTCGAGGAGGTCGGCCTGCTGTCCCTGTCCTCGGCGGACCACAGCGAGATCGGCGACATCGCGAAGGGCCTGGCGGACCGGTACGAGGAGGACAAGGTCGGCCTGTCCCTCCCCTCCACCCGCGTGGACGCGTTCAACGTGGACCTGGCGAACGAGCTGACGAGGAACGGCCGCCGCTCCGGCCTGACCTTCGCCCCCGAGGGCGGCTCCGAGCGCCTGCGCAAGGTCATCAACAAGATGGTCTCCGAAGAGGACCTGATCCGCACGGTCGCCACCGCGTACGGCAACGGCTGGCGCCAGGTGAAGCTGTACTTCATGTGCGGCCTGCCGACGGAGACCGACGAGGACGTCCTCCAGATCGCCGACATGGCGATGAACGTCATCCAGAAGGGCCGCGAGGTCTCCGGCGCGAACGACATCCGCTGCACGGTCTCGATCGGCGGTTTCGTCCCGAAGCCGCACACCCCCTTCCAGTGGGCCCCGCAGCTCTCGGCGGAGGAGACGGACGCCCGTCTCGAAAAGCTCCGCGACAGGATCCGCGGCGACAAGAAGTACGGCCGCTCGATCGGCTTCCGCTACCACGACGGCAAGCCGGGCATCGTGGAAGGCCTGTTGTCGAGGGGCGACCGCCGCATCGGCGCCGTCATCCGCGCGGTCTACGAGGACGGCGGCCGCTTCGACGGCTGGCGCGAGCACTTCTCCTACGACCGCTGGATGAAGTGCGCCGACAAGGCGCTCGCCCCCTTTGGTGTGGACGTCGACTGGTACACCACCCGCGAGCGCACCTACGAGGAGGTCCTTCCCTGGGACCACCTCGACTCGGGCCTCGACAAGGACTGGCTCTGGGAGGACTGGCAGGACTCCCTCGACGAGACCGAGGTCGAGGACTGCCGGTGGACGCCGTGCTTCGACTGCGGCGTGTGTCCGCAGATGGACACCAGCATCCAGATCGGCCCGACGGGCAAGAAGCTGCTGCCTCTCGCGGTCAAGAACGCCGCGCCGACGCCGAGCGGCCACTCGCACTGAGGTGGCCCCGGCGGGACGCGATCCGCTAGCCCCCGCCGGGAGCCGGGCCCGACTCCGGTCCCGAGCCCGGGCCATAGAGCGCGCCGATGTCCTTGGACGTCGCCCACCGGCTGTAGGTGGGCGACTGGGGCCAGCCCTCGGGTGAGTCCTGCCATTCCTCCTGACGGCCGTACGGCAGGACATCGATCAACGCGAAGGTGTGACCGAGCTGCTCGGTACCCCGACCGTTGGTGTGCCAGGTCCGGTAGACGGTGTCGCCGTCGCGCAGGAACACGTTGACCGCGAATCCTCCGTCGGGCGGTGCGCCGACGTCGGCGCCGAACGAGCTGTTCGCGGTCGAGTACCAGGCCATCCGGTTGCCGACCCGCTGCTTGTAGGCGAGTGCTTCGTCGATCGGGCCCTGGGTGACGATGACGAAGCGCGCGTCGTGGTTGTCCAGGAACTCCAGGCGCGTGTACTGCGAGGTGAACCCGGTGCAGCCCGGGCACTGCCATTCCTTGCCGGCGAACCACATGTGGTTGTAGACGATCAGTTGGCTCTTGCCTTCGAAGACATCCGCCAGCCGGACGGGGCCGTCCTCGCCCTCGAGGGTGTAGTCGGGCATCTCGACCATCGGCAGGCGACGACGCTCGGCGGCGATGGCGTCAAGCTCCCGGGTCGCGGCCTTCTCCCGGGTACGCAGTGCCTCGAGCCGGCGCTCCCAGGTGGCGGCGTCGACGACCGGTGGTAGTTCGTGGACGGTCATGGTCCCCTCACAGAGCTCGTGCGCGGCTTGCGCCTGTGCGGAGACAGACCCCACCGGTCTTCGGAACTCATCGGTCGGCCGCGGCTGAAGTCGGTTGCCGCCGGGGTCGCGTGCCGACGGCAACCGAGGGGCGCGGGTTACTGGTTGGCGGCGAAGCGCATCAGGGCGAGTTGGTCGCCCTGCTTGATCTTTCCCGTCGTGTTGATCACTTGGAGCTTCCAGCTGGGGCCGGACCGTACGGCCTTGGCCACGGCGCAGCCGTTGTCCTGAGTGAGCATGCTGGGCCAGATGTCGGCGACCTGCTGAGAGCTGCCGCCGCTCGCGTCGTAGACCTTGAAGCTGATGTTGCGCGCCTTCTGGAAGGAGCTGCCTTTCTTGTAGGCGGCGGCGACGAACACGATCGACGTGATGTGGGGCGGGATCTTCGAGAACTCGACCGTGACGGTCTCGTCGTCGCCGTCCCCGTGGCCGGTCTGGTTGTCGCCGCTGTGCAGCAGGGAGCCGTTGCCGATGGGGTCGACCGAGTCGAGGCCCGCCAGACGCACCGGGTCGCCGTCGTGCATGGCGATGGCGATCAGGTCGAGGTCGGTGCCGGTCTTCCGGCGGAGTTTGCCCATCACTCCGCCGCTGGCGCCGGCGGTGGGGTCCCAGGACACGCCGATGGTCAGGTGGGTCACCCCGTCCAGGTCGGCGGGGCCGTCTTCCTTCGTGAGCGTAATCATGGGCCCATACTGCCTGGGCTTTCCCCGCGGTCCCAGAACAGGCCCGCCGACTCCGCGGACGCGCGTTCGCGGGCGGGCGGGGGCGGAAAGTCGCGGTACGGGATCCGGACCGGGAAATGTGGCGTCTACGTCGGTATGGATCTGGAGAAGCAGTCGCCACGGCCGCAGTCGCAGACGCAGCCGCAGCACCCCGAGGGGTGTCTCGCCGTCGCGATTCGTATTCCGGTGCGGATCGTCGTGCTCGTGCTGGTCGTTCCCGTGCGGATGGTGTGGGACGCGCTCGTCTTCGTGGGGCGGCTGCTGAACGACGTGCTGCTGCGGCCGCTCGGGCGGGCGTTGCTCTGGGTCGGGCGGGCGGTCTTCGTATGGCCGTTCGTGGGGCTGTGGCGGTATCTGCTCGTGCCCCTCGCCAGGGCGCTCGGGTGGCTCGGGAACGTACTCGTCGTCGTGCCGCTGGGCTGGCTGTACCGGTACGTGCTGACGCCACTCGGGCACGCCGTCGCCTCGGCGGCGCGGGGGATCGGGGCCGGGCTGGTGTGGGTCTACGCGTGCGTGCTGACGCCGGTCGGGCACGGCGTGACGTGGGTGCTCAGGGGATTGGGGGCGGTGTTCGCCGCCCTGGGGGCCGGCATCTACGGCGTCGTCGCCTGGCTGGTGCGGTATCTCCTCGTCGTGCCTGCCGTGTGGGTGTACGAGTGGGTTCTCGCGCCCGTGGGGCGGGCGGTCGCCTGGTGTGCCGGGGGGCTCGTGTGGTGTTTGCGCGTGATCGTCACCGGGGTCGGGGTGGCCCTCTACTGGATCGCCCGGGTTCTCCTGGTTCTGCCGGTGCTCGCCCTGTGGCGGTGGGTCCTCGCGCCCGTGGGGCGGGCGGTCGCCTGGTGTGCCGGGGGGTTCGTGTGGTGTTTGCGCGTGATCGTCACCGGGGTCGGGGTGGCCCTCTACTGGATCGCCCGGGTTCTTCTCGTTCTGCCGGTGCTCGCCCTGTGGCGGTGGGTCCTCGCACCCGTCGGGCGGGCGATCGCCGTCATCGCGCGGGAGGTCGGCGTGGCGCTGGGGCACGCCTGGCGGATCGCGGGGTACGTCTCGCTCGCCGTCGGGCGGTTCCTCGGGACCCTCTTCCGGTGGATCTTCGTGGAGCCCGTGCGCTGGGTGTACCGAACCGTGCTGACACCGGTCGGGCACGTCGTCCGGGACATGGTGCTGCGGCCCGCCGCCGAGGCCGCGCGCGGTGTGGGGCGGGCCACCCGGCAGGCCCTCGCCGCCGCCCGTCAGTCCGCGCGGCAGGCGCGCGCCGACTTCCGGCGGATGGTCTTCGGGGAGCCGAGGCAGCCGCAGGTGGTGGACCGGCGGGAACCTGTGGGCGCCGAGACACGTACTCTTGGTAGTAGTACGACCGCTCTCACGAAGGACTGAACGACACTGGGCAAGCGACAGCCCGAAGGCCCGCCGCCCGCACCCGCGGTGCAGCGCATCCGACTGCGCTACACCAAGCGCGGCCGCCTCCGGTTCACCAGCCACCGTGACTTCCAGCGCGCCTTCGAGCGTGCGTTGCGCCGTGCCGAGGTGCCGATGGCGTACTCGGCGGGGTTCACACCGCACCCGAAGGTGTCGTACGCCAATGCCGCACCCACCGGCACGGGCAGTGAGGCGGAGTTTCTCGAGATCGCGCTCACCGAAGCGCGCGACCCGGAGAAGCTCAGGGTTCTGCTCGACGAGTCGCTGCCCACAGGGCTCGACATCATCGACGCCGTCGAGGCCCGGACCTCCGGGCTCGCCGACCGGCTGACGGCTTCCGTGTGGGAGCTGCGGCTGGACGGGGCGGACCCGGCCGAGGTCGAGCGCGCGGTGGCGGCCTTCAACGCCGCCGAGTTCGTCGAGGTCCAACGCCGGACCAAGAACGGCGTACGGACCTTCGACGCCCGCTCGGCGGTCGCGCACCTTGAAACGCACGGTCCGCAGGCTGATAGGCCGACCGACCAGCCCTGTGCGATACTGCGGCTGGTTGTTCGGCACGTGACGCCTGCCGTTCGACCCGACGACGTCCTGTCCGGTCTCCGCGCCGTGGCCGACCTGGCGCCGCCGGTCCCCGCAGCGGTGACCAGGCTGGCGCAGGGGCTGTTCGATGAAGAGACCGGCACGGTGACCGACCCGCTCACACCCGACCGCGAGGCAGCGGCGGCCCTCTCGACGGCTGCCGCGGCTGCCGCCGCGACGGCGCTGGTGCCGGAAGGTTCCGCGTAGGGACGTACGTCGTAAGCGCCGCCCTGGTACTCGGGAGCCATCTGGGTCGGGCAGCGCACCTACCACAAGACTTTCGCCAGGCCGTGCGCATTCGGCGTACGGAACCGGCGAGACAGGACACAGAGAGCTCCCGTGCGGCGCCCGCGCCCCGGACGGCGGCACCGCGCAACGCGCGAGCCGCGGACGTCACCGGCATCATCGCCGGACCAGGCGCGGCGCCCGGGAGCCTGACGGGAGATATGCCCGCATGCTCGAACCGACCGAACCCACCGAGGGTTCCGAACCCAACACTCCCAGCGACACCTTGCCGCCGCGTCGTCGGCGCCGGGCCGCTTCCCGGCCGGCGGGACCGCCGGTCGCCTCCTCGGAGACTCCGGAGGAGACCGTCGCACCGGCCGTGGCGGCCGCTGAGGCCGAGGACCTCGTCACCGACGAGGAAGAGCTCGCCGAGAGCACCGAGACGGCGCCGGCCGAGGCTGTCGAGAGCCTCCCGGCCGAAGACGCCGCACCCGCTCCCCGTACGCGGCGCCGGGCCACCCGCCGGGTGTCCGCGCCCGCCGGGGCCTCCGCCGCTGTCGAGGCCGCGGAGACCGTCGTACCTGTGAGCGCCGCCGGTGACGCCGGTGCGCAGGAGGTCGCCGAGGCTGTCGAGAGCCCCGAGGCCGAAGAGGCGGCGCCCGCACCCCGTGCACGGCGTCGTGCCACCCGCCGGGTGTCCGCACCCGCCGGGGCTCCCGCTGCCGGTGAGTCCGCCGAGGCGGCCGAGACCGTTGTGCCCGCCGCCACCGAGACCGCCACCGAGAGCGCCGCGGTCGAGGCTCCGGCCGAGGCGCCCGCCGGCCGCACCACGCGGCGCCGGGCCACCCGCCGCGCCTCCGCGCCCGCCGGGGCGCCGAAGGCGGACGATGCCGCCGGGACAGTGGAGGCCGCGCTGGCCGTCGAGACGGCCGAGGCCGTCGGCGAGCCGGTGGACCTCCCCACCGACACCGCTGCTGCGCCCGCCGAGCAGCCCGCGACCGACGAGGACGCCGCTCCGCGGCGCTCGCGCCGGCGTGCCACGCGCCGGGTGACCACGCCCGCCGGTACCGACTCCGAGTCGGCCGAGGAGGCCGTGGTGACGAGCACTCCCGAGCCCGAGGTTCCCGCCGCCGGGAGCGAGCCTGCCGAGGCCGCGCAGGCTCCCACGGTCGAGGAGACCGCTGAGGACGCCTCCCCGCGTCGGCGCCGTCGCGTCGCCCGCAAGGCCGCCACCGGCTTCGCCGCGCCCGCGCAGTCGGCCGGCGGGGCGGACGACAAGGCTCCGCGCCGGCCGTCGAGGCCCGCCGTCGCCGTGTTCCAGGCTCCCGTCTTCACCGAGCCGCAGTTCCAGACGCCGCAGCGGGCCGCTGCCGCGGCGGCTGCCGAGGCCGAGGCCGAGACCGAGACCGAGGCAGAGCCCGAGGTCCAGCCCCAGGCCCGGCCCGAGGCGGTCGAGGTGGTCGAGGAGACCGCCGAGGAGCAGGGCGGCCGTCGCCGTCGCCGGCGCCGGGGCTCCGCCCCCGCGCAGGAGCCCGAGGTCCAGGCCCCGCAGGCCGCCGAGGCGGCCGCGGAGGAAGAGCCGGACGAGGCCGAGGACGCCGACGACTCCGCCGAGGGCGACGAGGCCGAGGAGACCGGTTCGCGCCGTCGCCGTCGCCGGGGCGGCCGTCGCCGCCGCCGGGGCGAGCTGGCCGACTCCGAGTCGGGCGACGGCCAGGAGGACGGCGACGAGTACGCCGACGAGCAGGCCGCGCAGGACACCGAGGACACTTCCGAGCAGCACGACGAGGACGCCGAGGACACGGACGACCGCGAGGAGGCCGGCGGCTCCAGCAGCAGCCGTCGCCGTCGTCGCCGTCGCCGTCGTGCCGGTGACTCCTCCCCGGAGGCCGAGCCCGTCGACGGCGACCCCGAGCGCACCGTCGTCAAGGTCCGCGAGCCGCGCAAGCCCGCCGAGCCGTCCGACGAGGTGCAGTCCATCAAGGGCTCGACCCGCCTGGAGGCCAAGAAGCAGCGCCGCCGGGAAGGCCGTGAGCAGGGTCGCCGACGCGTTCCGATCATCACCGAGGCGGAGTTCCTGGCCCGCCGGGAGGCCGTCGAGCGGGTGATGGTCGTCCGGCAGTACGGCGACCGTACGCAGATCGGCGTCCTGGAGGACGGCGTGCTCGTCGAGCACTACGTCAACAAGGAGCAGTCGACCTCGTACGTCGGCAACGTCTACCTCGGCAAGGTGCAGAACGTGCTGCCGTCGATGGAGGCCGCCTTCATCGACATCGGCAAGGGCCGCAACGCCGTGCTGTACGCCGGTGAGGTCAACTTCGAGGCGCTGGGCATGGGCAACGGCCCGCGGCGCATCGAGAGCGCGCTGAAGTCCGGGCAGCCCGTGCTCGTCCAGGTGACGAAGGACCCGATCGGGCACAAGGGCGCGCGGCTGACCAGCCAGGTGTCGCTGCCCGGCCGTTACCTCGTGTACGTGCCCGAGGGTTCGATGACCGGCATCAGCCGCAAGCTGCCCGACACCGAGCGGGCCCGGCTGAAGACCATCCTCAAGAAGATCGTCCCCGAGGACGCGGGCGTGATCGTGCGTACCGCCGCCGAGGGCGCGAGCGAGGACGAGCTGCGCCGGGACGTCGAGCGGCTGCAGGGCCAGTGGGAGGACATCCAGAAGAAGTCGAAGAACGGCGGCAGCTCGAACGCGCCGACGCTGCTGTACGGCGAGCCGGACATGACCGTCCGGGTCGTCCGCGACATCTTCAACGAGGACTTCACCAAGGTCATCGTGAGCGGTGACGACGCGTGGGAGACCATCCACGGATACGTCTCGCACGTCGCGCCGGATCTCGCCGAGCGGCTGCAGAGGTGGACCAGCGAGGTCGACGTCTTCGCCACGTACCGGATCGACGAGCAGCTGGCCAAGGCGCTGGACCGCAAGGTCTGGCTGCCGAGCGGCGGTTCGCTGGTGATCGACCGGACCGAGGCGATGGTCGTCGTCGACGTCAACACCGGCAAGTTCACCGGTCAGGGCGGCAACCTCGAGGAGACGGTCACCAGGAACAACCTGGAGGCGGCCGAGGAGATCGTGCGCCAGCTCCGGCTGCGCGACCTCGGCGGCATCATCGTCATCGACTTCATCGACATGGTGCTGGAGTCCAACCGGGACCTGGTGCTGCGGCGCCTGCTCGAGTGCCTGGGCCGCGACCGTACGAAGCACCAGGTCGCCGAGGTGACCTCGCTGGGCCTGGTCCAGATGACCCGCAAGCGGGTGGGCCAGGGGCTGCTGGAGTCGTTCTCCGAGACCTGCGTCCACTGCAACGGCCGTGGCGTCATCGTCCACATGGAGCAGCCGACCTCCGCCGGAGGCGGCGGCAAGCGCCGCAAGCGCGGGCGCGGCGGTGACGGGCAGATCCCCGAGCACGAGCACGAGGCGGCCGTGGACACCGCGGAGGCCATCGAGGAGACCGAGGACGAGGTGGCCGCCGAGGTCGCCGAGCCCCTCGCCCTGGCCGAGCCGGACTTCGAGCCGGACGAGGAGCTGTACAGCAGTGTCGCCGAGGCGGAGGCCGCGGCCGGTCGGGGCCGTTCGCGGCGCCGGGCGAGCCGGCGGGCGTCGGCTCCGGCGGGCGCGCCGAAGCGGGACGAGCGGCGCGGTGAGAGGCGGGACGAGGCCAGGGCCGAGGCTCCGGCCGCGGTGCAGGCCGAGGCTCCCACGGCTCAGGACGTGACGGCCGAGGAAGAGGTCGAGCGTCCGGTGCAGCCGGAGCCGGCCGTCGTCGCGCAGACCGAGCCCGTCGCCGCCGAGGACCCGGTCGTCGAGGCTCCGGCCGCGGAGCCGGTCGCCGGGGACGCCGCGCCGAAGGGCCGTGTGCGTCGCCGGGCGACCCGCAAGGTGTCCGCGCCGGCCGGTTCGCCGACGGGATCCGAGGCGGCCGTGGTGACGGTCGCCGAGACCGCGCCGACGGCTGAGCCGCAGGCCGAGGAGGCTCCGGCCGCACCGGCCGAGGCCGCTGCCGAGGCGCCCGCCGAAAGCGCCGCCCCGGCCCGTCCGCGGCGCCGTGCCGTGCGCAAGGCCACCGCGCCCACCGCGTCCGAGGAGGCGGCCGTCATGGTCGTCCCGTCGGCCGCGGAGGAGCCGGTGGAGGCTCCTGCCGAGGCAGAGGCCGAGGTCGCGGCCGAGACGGAAACCGAGACCGGGGCCGCAGCCGCTGCCGAGGAAGCGGCGACGGCGCCGGCCAAGAAGACGGCCCGTAAGACGGCCAAGAAGGTCACGGCGAAGAAGGCGGCCACCAAGAAGACGGTGGCCAAGAAGACGGCCGCGAAGAAGACCGTCGCCAAGAAGACGACGGCCAAGAAGGCGACGTCGAAGAAGACGGCGGCGGCCGAACAGCAATCGCTGCGGTCCGTCTCGGCACCCGCCGACGAGGCCTGACGGCTCGCCGTACGAAATAAGTGATCCGCCCCCGGTCCAGACCGGGGGCGGATACTTTTTTTTGCGGATCCGTGAGCATCACGTAAGGATCGGGTATGTGAATGGAAGGTGAATCACCCATCCGGCCGCAGGGTTATGATGTGAGCCGAGATTGACGCTAAATTCAGACAAATTAGGATTTTACTTTCCGTATGTGCACAGTATTGGGGCGCAATTCGTGAAGGCTCTCGTGCTCTCCGGGGGAGCGGGCACCCGCCTCCGCCCGATCACCCACACATCGGCCAAGCAGCTGGTACCGGTCGCCAACAAGCCTGTGCTCTTCTACGGCCTGGAGGCGATCGCCGAAGCCGGGATCAGCGAGGTCGGCATCGTCGTCGGCGACACCGCGGAGGAGATCCGCGAAGCGGTGGGTGACGGTTCGCTCTTCGGGATCAAGGTCACGTACATCCCCCAGGAAGCGCCGCTGGGCCTCGCCCATGCCGTGCTCATCGCGCAGGACTTCCTCGGCGACGACGACTTCGTCATGTACCTCGGCGACAACTTCATCGTCGGTGGCATCACCGGTCTGGTGGAGGGGTTCCGGACCGAGCGGCCCGACGCGCAGATCCTGCTGACCAAGGTCCCCAACCCGACCTCCTTCGGTGTCGCCGAACTCGGCGGCGACGGCCGCGTGGTGGGCCTGGAGGAGAAGCCGAAGAAGCCGAAGAGCGATCTGGCGCTCGTCGGCGTCTACCTGTTCACCCCGGCCATCCACGAGGCCGTCCGCTCCATCGAGCCCTCCTGGCGCGGCGAGCTGGAGATCACGCACGCCATCCAGTGGCTGATCGACGAGAGGCGTGACGTCCGCTCCACCACCATCTCCGGCTACTGGAAGGACACCGGCAACGTCACCGACATGCTGGAGGTCAACCGGTCCGTCCTGGAGACCGTGGAGCCGCTCGACGCGGGCACGGTCGACGAGGCCAGCGAGATCATCGGCCGGGTGCGCATCGAGGAGGGCGCCCGGGTCAGTGGCAGCCGGATCGTCGGACCCGCCATCATCGGTGCCGGCACGGTGGTCAACGACGCTTACATCGGCCCCTTCACGTCCGTCTCCGAGGACTGCCGGATCGAGGACAGCGAAATCGAGTACTCCATCGTGCTGCGCGGCTCCTCCGTGACCGGCGTGCGCCGGGTGGAGGCCTCGCTCATCGGGCGTGACGTCGAGGTGACGCCCGCTCCCCGTAACCCCAAGGCCCACCGGCTCGTGCTCGGTGATCACAGCAAGGTGCAGATCTCCTCATGACGACCCCTGTTACCCGGATCCTGGTGACCGGCGGTGCCGGTTTCATCGGCTCGCACTACGTCCGTACGCTGCTCGGCCCCCAGGGCCCCGGTGATGTCGCGATCACCGTCCTGGACAAGCTGACGTACGCGGGCAACCCGGCCAACCTCGACGAGGTGCGCGCGCACCCCGGATTCGCCTTCGTGCAGGGCGACATCTGCGACCCGGAACTGGTCGGCAAGCTGGTGGCCGAGCACGACCAGGTCGTGCACTTCGCGGCCGAGTCGCACGTCGACCGTTCCATCGACGGCGGCGCGGAGTTCGTCCGCACGAACGTCGTCGGCACGCACACGCTGATCGACGCGGCCCACCGGGCCGGCGTCAAGACCTTCGTGCACATCTCCACCGACGAGGTCTACGGCTCGATCGACGAGGGCTCCTGGCCCGAGACCCACCCGCTGGAGCCCAACTCGCCCTACTCCTCGGCGAAGGCGTCCAGCGACCTGATCGCCCTGTCCTACCACCGCACCCACGGCCTGGACGTCCGCGTCACCCGCTGTTCCAACAACTACGGGCACCACCACTTCCCCGAGAAGGTCATCCCGCTCTTCGTGACCAACCTCCTCGACGGCAAGAAGGTCCCGCTGTACGGCGACGGCGGCAACGTCCGCGACTGGCTGCACATCGACGACCACGTCCAGGGCATCGAGCTGGTCCGCACCAAGGGCCGCGCGGGCGAGGTCTACAACATCGGCGGTGGCACCGAGCTCTCCAACAAGGAGCTCACCGGGCTGCTGCTCAAGGCGTGCGGCGCCGACTGGGAGACCAGCGTCGAGTACGTCGAGGACCGCAAGGGCCACGACCGCCGCTACTCCGTCGACTGCACGAAGATCCGCGAGGAGCTCGGCTACGAGCCCCGCAAGAGCTTCGAACAGGGCCTGGCGGAGACGGTCGAGTGGTACCGCGACAACCGCGCCTGGTGGGAGCCGCTGAAGGAGCGGGCCGCGCTGTGACCGACAACCGGACCTGGCTCGTCACCGGCGCGGGGGGCATGCTCGCGCAGGACGTCCTCGCGCGGCTCGCCGCCGTGGGGGTCCCGGCCGTCGCGGCCGCCCGCACCGAACTGGACATCACCGACCCGGCCTCGGTGGGCGCGGCGCTGGCCGCACACCGCCCGGCCGTGGTCGTCAACTGCGCCGCCTGGACGGCCGTGGACGACGCCGAGTCCCGCGAGGACGAGGCGCTGCGGGTCAACGCCGACGGCCCGCGCCACCTCGCCGAGGCGTGCGCGGAGACCGGGGCCGTACTCCTGCAGGTGTCCACCGACTACGTGTTCACCGGGGACGCCGAGAAGCCCTACGCCGAGGACGCGCCCACCGGGCCGCGCAGCGCGTACGGGCGGACCAAGCTGGCGGGCGAGGAGGCGGTCCTCACCGTGCTCCCCGAGAGCGGCTACGTCGTGCGCACAGCCTGGCTGTACGGCGCGGGCGGCGGCAACTTCGTCCGTACGATGATCAAGCTGGAGGGCGTCAAGGACACCCTCGACGTGGTCGACGACCAGCGCGGCCAGCCCACCTGGACCGCCGACCTCGCCGACCGTCTGGTCCGCCTCGGCCAGGGTGCCCTCGCGGGCACCGCACCGGCCGGCGTCTACCACGGCACCAGCGGCGGCGAGACGACGTGGTTCGGCTTCACGCGGGCCATCTTCGAGCAGCTGGGCGCCGACCCGGAGCGGGTCCGTCCCACCACCAGCGCGGCCTTCGTACGGCCGGCGCCCCGGCCCGCGTACAGCGTGCTGGGCCACGACCGGTGGGCGGCGGCGGGCATCGAGCCGATCCGGGACTGGCGCGAGGCGCTGACCGAGGCGTTTCCCGCGCTGCTCGCGGCGGAGCGGGGCTGACCGGGGTCGACCGGACGGCATCGGTGGCCGGGTCCTGCCTTCGGGCGGGGCCCGGCCACCGGCATTCCGGGCTCTTCGTGCGGCTCGTGCAACCGAAGGCGAGGCTCGGTGGTCCCACTCGCATGAGGAAAAAGCCTGTCGTCGGCGCGGTCCTGGTTCTCCTGCTGTCCGCGTGCGGGGCGGGCGGACCGGACGCGGAGGACAGGCAGACGCACCGGGCCCCCGTCCCGTCGGACTCCGTGCCGGCAGGGACGGGACGGCCCGCCGTCCGGTCGGACTTCGACGGGGACGGGTACGGGGATCTGGTCTTCACCGACGGGACCGCGACCGTCAACGGGAAGTACGCCGCCGGGTACGCGGCCGTGATCCGCGGCTCCTCGAAGGGGCCGGTACTCGACGGGCGGCAGGTCGTCACCCAGGACGACCTGGGACTCGGCAAGGCGGGCGAGGGGGGCGGGTTCGGGAGCCGGGGCGTGACCGCCGACCTCGACGGGGACGGGCGGGCCGACTTCGTCACCCAGGCGGGCCGGAGCACGGTCTTCGTCGTCTGGGGCAGCCCCGAGGGGCTGTCGAAGGCGGCCCGGCTGGCGGGCTCCGCTCCCGTCGCGGGGGATTTCGACGGGGACGGGCGGGCCGACCTCGTCGTCACCGGGACCGAGGACAGCACCGCACGCGTCCTCCTGGGGCCGTTCGGCCGCGACGGCGCACCGCGCCGCACGGTCTCTCTGGATCTGACGCCGAGCGACCCGGAGTACTCCGTCGCGATCCCCTCCGCCGTCGGCGACGTCACGGGGGACGGAAAGGACGACCTGCTAATCACCTGGGCGGTCCTCGTGGACGAGTCGCCCGTTGCCCGCGCCACCCTCGTGTACCGCGGGGCCGCCGACGGGAAGCTGGTCGAGGGCCCGCGCCTGAAGGACGCCAAGGGCGAGGACTTCCACGGCGCGCCGCTGCGGACGGGAGACCTGAACAGGGACGGTTTCGCCGACGTCGTGGCGGGACTCGCCTGCGAGTTGCTCGGCGATCCCATGACCCCGGCCGGCGGCAGTCGCGTGGCCGTCCTGTACGGCGGCCCCTCGGGGACGAGCGAGAAGTTCAAGCCCTCGGGCATCACGGAGAGGACACCAGGGCTGCCTGTGCAAGGGCCCTTCTCCTACTGCACCTTCGGCTACGCACCCGCGGTCGGCGACATCGACGCAGACGGATACGCCGATGTGGCGTTCTCGGTCACGACCGGTACCGAACCGGACGGCGAGAGCAGCGTCGTCCTGCTGAGGGGGAGCGCCCGGGGCCTCACGGTCGAAGGAGCGCAGTCCCTGCCCGGCGGCCGTGCCGCGATGCTGGACACGAACGGGGACCGAGCGGCCGAGCTCGCCGTGTCAGGCCCGGGAGAGGGCGAGGTCCGGGTGCTGCGCGGAGGGCGGGAGGGGGTCGGACTCACTCCGTTGCTGGTCGTCAAGGAGGCGGATCTCGACCTGGGACCGGAGATATCGAGCAGGGGGCGCGCCTTCGGGATGGTCGGATGACACCCCGCTTTGCTACCGGAGAGTACGTAAACCTCCAGTGAACTTCCGAGAAAGCTTACGCCAGAGCCTTTGAATGAGTAACTTCGCGGGAAACAAGGACAGCCGCAACCCCTCGAAAGGCCGCTTCAGTGGACCGTCATGAACTCCTGCGTGGACTGCACCGTATCTACCGGCCGCGAAACTACCTGGAGATCGGCGTCAACGACGGCCGCAGCCTGGCACTTTCGCGCGTCGCGTCCGTCGCGATCGACCCCGCGTTCAAGGTCGTGACGTCGATCAGCTGTGACGTCCACCTGGTCCAGTCGACCAGTGACGACTTCTTCGCCCGCAAGGACCCGCTGGTCCACCTGCGCCGCGGCCGCAACCCCTTCCGCGCCCTCGCCCGCCGCGACCCGCTGGGAATGCTCGGCGGCGACCCCACGCTCGAGCTGTCCTTCATCGACGGCATGCACCTCTTCGAGTACGCGCTGCGCGACTTCATGAACGTGGAGCGCCACTCCCGCTGGTCGAGCGTGATCGTGCTCGACGACATGCTGCCCCGCGACGTCGACGAGGCGGCCCGCGACCGGCACACCAAGTTCTGGACCGGCGACGTCTACAAGCTGGTGACCGTCCTGCGGAAGTACCGCCCCGATCTGACGGTGCTCGAGATCGACACCGCGCCGACCGGTGTCGCCGTGGTCTTCGGAGCCGACCCGCAGAACACGGTGCTCAAGGAGAACTACGACGACATCATCAAGGAGTACGTCGTCCCGGACCCGCAGGCGGTCCCCGAAGAGGTCCTGGTGCGCAAGCACGCCGTGCAGCCCGAGGCGCTGCTCGGGGCCGACTTCTGGCCGGCCCTGGTCAAGGCGCGGAACCTGCGCCGCCCGCGCGCGGGCTTCGAGAAGGTGCGCGGCCGGATAGCGGCGCTGGGCGGCTGATCCGCCCGTACGACAGCAGGAGGGGGCCTCGCGGACGGATCCGCGAGGCCCCCTCCTCGTTGCTCTCAGGCGCGCAGCTGAGCCGCGTACGCCTGGCAGGCCTCGTACGACGGCAGCAGGCCCTGGGCCTCGGCCTCGGCCAGCGTCGGCGCCGCCGAGTCCTTCTCGGACAGGACGGGCGACACGCCCGACGGCCACTCGATGCCCAGATCCGGGTCGAGCGGGTGGATGCCGTGCTCGCGCTGCGGGGCGTACCCCTCGGAGCACAGGTAGACCACGGTCGCGTCGTCGGTCAGCGCCATGAAGGCGTGCCCGAGCCCCTCGGAGAGGTAGACGGAGTGGTGGTCCACGTCGTCCAGCCGCACGGCTTCCCACTGCTTGTACGTGGGGGAGCCGGTGCGGATGTCGACGATGACGTCCAGCACCGCGCCGCGTACGCACTTGACGTACTTGGCCTGGCTGGGCGGCACGTCGGCGAAGTGGATGCCGCGCAGGGTGCCGCGGCTGGAGACGGAACAGTTGGCCTGGGCCAGGCTCAGGCTGTGGCCGGTGGACTCCTCGAAGTCCGCCCCCTTGAACCACTCGTGGAAGCTCCCGCGAGCGTCGGGGAAGACCTTCGGTTCGTGCACCCAGGCGCCCGCGATGCTGAGCTCCCGCATGGTGATCACATCCTTAACTGTGGTGCTGTCGTGCCGTGTGCCTGCGATGTGTGTCGGTGGTGGAGCGGCGGTCAGCCGACCAGCTTCGCCGCGAGCCGGCGGAGCTTCTTGCGGGCCGGCGACGGAAGCCTGCGTATGACCGGACCGCCGACGGCGCGCAGCCTGCGCCGGACGGCTGCCTTGCGCCGCCTGGTCAGTTCCGCCTGCACCAGTTCGGGATCCACCTCGGCCACATCATCGCCGAGACGCAGCCGCCCGCTGCCGTCGACCGTCGCCTCGCAGAGCGTGAGGGCCGGGTTCTTCTCCCCGTCCAGCCTCGCCGAAAGGTTCCAGCGGCCGGAGGGCACGGAGGTCGCGCGCTCGGGAAGGGCGATGTGGGCGCGCCCCACCACGTGGCGCACCTCGGAGGGCAGCGCGAACGTACGGCCGTCCGCGGAGCTCAGGACCAGCTCGGTCTTCATCGGCGCGGTCTTCGGCCGGGTGAACACATCGAGCCGGAGTTCCGGGCGGGTGCCGGGCATCCGCAGCACCGGCCGGTTCTCGAGATACGGCACCAGCTTCTTGCCGCGGCGGCCGACGTCGAGGGTGAGATTGCCGTGCGGGTCGGTGAAGTACGGAATGACCGGGCGGGCGGGGGAGCCGAGCAGGGCGGGGCGGCAGTCGGCGTCGACGTGCTCCGCGCGGTCGGCGCCCAGGCGGGCCTTGCGGACCACGCCGAGACCGCGGACCGGGACCCAGATGTCCCAGAAGCCGCGGGAGACCGGCCCGCGGCCCTTGACACCCTGCGGGCTTACCTTGCCGGTGCCGCGCAGGACGACCTCGCAGGCACCGTCACCCAGGTCCTCGATGGTGGAGGTGTACTCGGCGGGGCAGGGCCACTCGACGGCCGTCTCGCGGTTGCGCAGGGACATCTCGGCCTTGAAGCCGTTCAGCTCGTCCGTGACGTCGACCAGCTCGCCGTCCTCCAGCACGCCCTCGGTGAACTCCGGGTGCAGGAAGAACCGGCCGTCGCGGCGCAGCAGCTTGAGCGGCTCGCCGTTCTCACCCTGGACCAGCCGCGCGGTGACGCCGACGGCCAGCTTGCCGTCGGACTGCCAGGCGACGTTCTCGAGCCGGGCCGCGCCCTTGATGGAGGCCGCGAAGCGGGCGATCCGCACCAGGCCCTCACGGTCGTCGCGGCGCAGCAGCGTGGAGCGGACGCGGCTGAGCGCCCCGAGCCCGTCGTGTACGCCGTCCCCCATGAACTCCTCGGCCAGCGGCCGCACCGCGTCGCACATCTCGTCCAGGTAGGCGGCGTCGTACCTGAGGACGGAGGGCTCGCTGAGCCGGCCCAGCATCTCCACCCGGTAGAAGCGGCGGAGCAGCAGGTCCCGGAACTCTCCCGGCTCGGTGTTGCCGACGACGACGTCGAGTACCTCCCGGAGGTTTCCGTAGTAGCCGGCCGGGACGATCTTGGCGGATCCCGCGTTGTTTCCGTCGTCGCGCTTCGAGTAGTAGTAGCAGGTGTAGCTGCCGAGGATGGAGACGACCTTGGCGGGGAAGTACGCCTGCATCATGTACAGCTGGTCCTCCAGGCGCCGCTTGCCCTCGGGATAGGCGATGTTGTTCTCGCGCAGGAATTCCGCGCGGAACATCTTGTGCGGCGTGAGGCTGTCGTACAGCGGGGCGTCCCGGAGGTCGCATTTCTCCCGGTCCACGCGGAAGACGCCGTGCGGGACCCCGCGGAAGTTGCTGGCCACCTTGCCGATGACGATGTCGGAGCCGTTGCGGTGGCCCATCTCGTACATCCGGCGCAGCGCGTCGGAGGCAAGGTAGTCGTCCTGGTCGACGAACTGGATGTACTCGCCCGCGGCCTCGCCCACACCGATGTTCCTGGGTTTCCCGGGCCAACCGGAGTTCGGTATGTGAATCACCCGGAAATGCGGATGCTCCTTGGCCAGGGCGTCCAGCTCGGCGGGTGTGTCGTCGGTCGAGCCGTCATTCACGAAGAGAACTTCGAATTCATCGGACGGCAGGGTCTGCCTCAACAGTGAGTCAATGCAAGGCTGGATGTACTTACCTGGGTTGTACACCGGGATGATGACGCTCACCTTGGTCGGCATCTGCTGTACCTGTCTCCTGTCAAGAGGCCCTGTGGGGGGTGATCGTGGCGTGTACGGCGTGTGGCCGTAGTGTGTATGGCCGAACTCACAGAGTATCCACAGACCTTTTGGGTACACCCAAGGGTTTACGGAAGTCGGCGCGGCGCCCCCGCGGACCCGGGCGGGCCCGGTTTGACCAGCCCTGGGGCGGCCCGTAACCTTGACCCTCGGTGTGTCTCCGTACCCACCCACCCCTGAGCACCCACCTCCTGCTCGCCGAGCAGGGGAGGCCGCTCGTCCGCATCCGGATCATCGGGCCTTCGGGCCCGTGTGAACGGCTGGCATCAGGGGGTCCGTCCCGAGTGAGAGAGAGATCCGCGTGTACGCCATCGTGCGCAGCGGTGGTCGCCAGCACAAGGTTGCTGTCGGCGACATCGTTGAGGTTGACAAGATTTCCACTGCCAAGGTTGGCGACACCGTAGAGCTCTCTACGCTGCTCGTTGTCGACGGCGACGCCGTGACCAGCGACCCGTGGGTGCTGGCCGGGATCAAGGTCCAGGCCGAGATCGTGGACCACCACAAGGGTGTGAAGATCGACATCCTTCGCTACAAGAACAAGACCGGCTACCGCCGTCGTCAGGGCCACCGCCAGCAGTACACGGCGATCAAGGTCACTGAGATCCCCGCGGCTGCGAAGTAAGGGACTGAGGAGACATGGCACACAAGAAGGGCGCATCGTCCACCCGGAACGGTCGCGACTCCAATGCCCAGCGGCTCGGCGTGAAGCGCTTCGGCGGTCAGGTCGTCAACGCGGGTGAGATCCTGGTCCGCCAGCGTGGCACCCACTTCCACCCCGGCGCGGGCGTCGGCCGTGGCGGCGACGACACGCTGTTCGCGCTGCTGTCCGGCGCGGTGGAGTTCGGTACCCACCGTGGCCGCAAGGTCGTGAACATCGTTCCGGTCGCCTGATCGGAAGCTTTCGCGAGGCGGACCTCACTTCCCTCACGGGAAGCGGGTCCGCCTTTCGCGTGTTACCCCAAAGACAAACCCCTACGTATTTCCCAAGTGCTGGAGGCACCCCCCATGACCACCTTCGTGGACCGCGTCGAGCTGCACGTCGCCGCGGGTAGCGGAGGTCACGGCTGTGCCTCCGTACACCGGGAGAAGTTCAAGCCGCTCGGCGGTCCGGACGGCGGCAACGGCGGCCGGGGCGGCGACGTCATCCTGACCGTCGACCAGTCCGTGACCACGCTGCTCGACTACCACCACTCCCCGCACCGCAAGGCCACGAGCGGTAAGCCCGGCGAGGGCGGCAACCGTTCCGGCAAGGACGGTCAGGACCTCGTCCTGCCCGTGCCGGACGGCACCGTCGTCCTCGACAGGGTGGGCAACGTGCTCGCCGACCTGGTCGGGCACGGCACGTCGTACATCGCGGCCCAGGGCGGCCGTGGCGGCCTCGGCAACGCGGCGCTGGCCTCCGCGCGGCGCAAGGCCCCGGGCTTCGCGCTGCTCGGCGTGCCGGGGGGTGCGCAGGACATCGTCCTGGAGCTGAAGACCGTCGCGGACGTGGCGCTGGTCGGCTACCCGAGCGCCGGAAAGTCCTCGCTGATCTCCGTGATGTCGGCCGCCAAGCCGAAGATCGCGGACTACCCCTTCACCACCCTGGTGCCGAACCTGGGCGTGGTCACGGCCGGCTCGACCGTCTACACGGTCGCCGACGTACCGGGCCTCATTCCGGGCGCCAGCCAGGGCAAGGGCCTCGGCCTGGAGTTCCTGCGCCATGTGGAGCGCTGCAGCGTGCTCGTGCACGTGCTGGACACGGCGACCCTGGAGTCCGACCGCGATCCGCTGTCGGACCTGGACATCATCGAGGCGGAGCTGCGGGAGTACGGCGGGCTCGACAACCGGCCGCGGATCGTCGTCCTCAACAAGATCGACGTCCCGGACGGCAAGGACCTCGCCGAGATGGTGCGGCCGGACCTGGAGGCTCGCGGCTACCGGGTCTTCGCGGTGTCGGCGGTGGCGCACACGGGGCTGAAGGAGCTGTCGTTCGCGCTGGCCGAGGTGATCGGCGCCGCCCGGGCGGCGAAGCCGAAGGAAGAGGCGACCCGGATCGTCATCCGGCCCAAGGCCGTCGACGACGCGGGCTTCACCGTGACGCACGAGGAGGACGGCCTGTTCCGGGTGCGCGGCGAGAAGCCCGAGCGCTGGGTGCGGCAGACCGACTTCAGCAACGACGAGGCCGTGGGCTATCTCGCGGACCGGCTCAACCGCCTCGGTGTGGAAGCGGAGTTGATGAAGGCGGGAGCCCGATCCGGTGACGGTGTCGCCATCGGACCCGAGGACAACGCGGTCGTCTTCGACTGGGAGCCCACGGTCATGGCGGGCGCCGAGATGCTCGGCCGGCGAGGCGAGGACCACCGCTTCGAGGCACCGCGGCCCGCGGCGCAGCGCCGTCGGGACAAGCAGGCGGAGCACGACGAGGCGGCGCAGGAGTTCGACGACTTCGAGCCGTTCTAGCCGCTCCCGGCCACCGCGTCGTCCGGCGGTCCGCGTCGGCCCGGGCGGGGTCCGCGCACTGAACAGCCGTCACCGGTAAGACCCTCAGGACCCGTTGCGACCAACCCGCGTTCTTCGTGTGGTTCCCGTGTCGCAACGGGTCTTCTGTTGTCTCCCTATTTGTCATGCACGCGAACCCCGAGGTTCAGCGGGCGGACTGCCCGCGGGCGTGAGCTTCCCCTGTCGAAGAGACAAGCGAAGCAGGGGAGTTCGCCCGATGACCGGAGCAGTATCGCCCGACCGACGCCGCTTTCTGACCGCCGGTGCCGCCGTGCTCGGCGCCGCGGCCTCCGCCCAGCTGTGGCTGCCGAGCACCGCCCGGGCGGCCGAAACGCCGCTGCCCGAGGGCGTGTTCAGCCTCGGCGTGGCGTCCGGCGACCCGCTGCCGGACGGCGTCGTGCTGTGGACGCGGCTCGCCCCCGACCCGCTGAACGGCGGAGGTATGCCCGACGCGGTGGTGCCGGTGCAGTGGGAGCTCGCCGAGGACGAGCGGTTCGCAAGGGTCGTCCGGCGGGGCACCGCCCAAGCGCAGCCCGCATACGGACACAGCGTTCACGTCGATGTACGGGGACTGCGGGCGGGCCGCACCTACTGGTACCGCTTCCGCACCGGCGGACAGCTCTCCCGCACCGGCCGCACCCGCACCGCCCCCGCCCGGCACAGCTCCGGCGGCAACCTGAAGATCGCGCTCGCCTCCTGCCAGAACTGGCAGCACGGTTACTTCACGCCGTACGCCGACATGCTGGCCCAGGATCCCGACGTGGTCCTCTTCGTCGGCGACTACATCTACGAGTCGACGCCGTCGGCGACGGCCGTACGACGTCACGAGGGCACCGGAGAGCCGTACAGCCTCACCCAGTACCGCAACCGGTACGCCCAGTACCGCACCGATCCCGACCTCGCGGCGATGCACGCGAACGCCCCCTTCGTAGTCACCTTCGACGACCACGAGGTCGACAACGACTTCGCCGGCGAGATCCCGCAGGACCCGGCCAAGCAGCCCCACGACGCCTTCGTGGCCCGGCTGACCGCGGCCTACCAGGCGTACTACGAGCACATGCCGGTGCGCGCGACGGCGGTCCCGAACGGCCCGCACATCCGGATGTACCGCCGCCTGGAGTTCGGGCGGCTGGCCCGGCTCAACGTGCTCGACACCCGGCAGTTCCGCAGCGACCAGGCCACCAGCCAGGCGGGCGCCCAGGACCCGTCGCTGACCATGCTCGGCGCCGGCCAGAAGCAGTGGCTGCTCGACGGGCTGCGGGACTCGCCCGCCCGCTGGAACCTGATCGCCTCCCAGATCATGATGGCCGAGACCGACCTCCAGGTCGGTGAGGGCAAGCTCTGGTTCTACGACGCCTGGGACGGCTACCAGGCCGAACGCAACGCGTTGCTCAAGGAGTTCACAAACGTGCGCAACCCGGTCGTGCTCACCGGCGACCGTCACCTGACGATGATCAGCGACCTCAAGGAGGACTTCGCCGACCCGGACTCCGCCGTCGTGGGCGCCGAGTTCGTCGGCACCTCCGTCTCCAGCAACGGCGACCAGGACCAGGCCGCCTTCCACCAGCAGTGGGACCCGCGCCTGCCGGACAACCCGCACTGGAAGCTGCTCGACGCCCGCCGGGGCTACCACCTGCTCGACGTCCGCCGCGACGGCATCGACGCGCGGGTGAGGATCGTGGACACCGTGCTGAAGCCGCAGGCCACGCCCAGCACGCTGGCCCGGCTGCGGGTCGACGCGGGCCGGCCCGGTGTCCGGGTGGTGTGACAGTCCCGTGCGACCAGGCCGCATGAAGCCTGTGTGACGGGAGCCTGGGACTCATCCGCGTCCCAGGTCTTCCTCAGCGCGGTCTCAGGAAGCCCTCTTACCGTCCTCTGACCATGGAGACGGACTGTACGAGACACGACGATCCGGTGAACGCGGGGATCCGCCCGCTGCCCGCCGGCACCCGGCTGCTGCACATAGGCCCGCACAAGACCGGCACGACCGCGATCCAGGGCGCGCTGTTCGCGGCGAAGGACGCGATGCCCGAGCACGGCGTCGTCTTCCCGGCCACCACCAGGCACCCCATGGAAGCGGCCCTGGCCGCCTGCGCCCGCCCCGGCATGATGGGCGACGCCCGGCCCACCGAGCGGCACTGGCAGCGCCTGGTGGACCAGGTGGACGCGACCGGCTGGCGCACCTCGGTGATCAGCAGCGAGTTCTTCGCCGACGCCCCCGACGAGGAGACCGTCGCCCGGGTCGTCCGGGAACTCGGCGGCGACCGGATGCACGTCCTGATCACCCTGCGCCCGCTGGTGCGGATCATGCCCTCGCAGTGGCAGCAGTACGTGCAGAACGGCCTGCGCATGGGCTACGAGGACTGGCTGGAGCACATGCTCAGGAAGGCCCCGTACGAGAAGCCCAACCCCAGCTTCTGGCGCCGCCACCGGCACGACCGGCTGGTGGAACGCTGGGCCCGGGTGGCCGGACCGGAGCGGGTCACCGTGGTCGTGGTCGACGACCGCGACCGGGACGGCCTGCCGCGCACCTTCGAGCAGCTCCTCGGACTGCCCGCGAATCTCCTGAAGCCGGTTCCGGACACGGCCAACCGCTCTCTTACTCTCGCCGAGACCGAAATGCTGCGGAATCTTAATGTGGAATTCCGCGGCAATGGACTCCCCGACGAGCTCTATTCGCGGCTCGTCCGGTACGGCGCGGTGATGCACATGAAGAACACGTGCACTCCCGGTCCCGAAACCGTGAAGATCGGCACGCCTCGGTGGGCCGTCGAGGCCGCCGCCGGGATCGGCGCCGATGTGGCGGAGCGGATCGGCGGCATGGGCCTACGGGTCCTCGGCGATCCGGGCCTGCTGTCCGCCGTGCCCGAGCCCGCCGGAAAGACGGCCGCGGAGCCGCTGATCGCGCCCGAGACGGCGGCCCGGGCGCTCTACGGCGTGCTCGCCGCGGCCGCCGCGGCACCGGTCGGGCACACCGCGGCCGCGAAGGCGCGCACGGTTCACCAGACGTCCTCGAAGGAACTCGTGAGAGTGCTCGGGCACCGCTGCCTGAAGCGGCTTCGGCGCCGCTGAGTCCCTGTGCAGTTACTCACAGCAATTCCTTGGAGTCCATGGAAAGGTGTCTCTCTATCACCAGGAGTGCAAGGTGAATCACAGGTTGCGCGCACATATGCGGTGGACGGCGCTCACCTTGCACTGCGGTAACCCCAAGTGGGACCATTTCCACGTTCCCTGTCGTCCCGAGGTAGGTCACCTGTGTCCCAGCACTCCGCCAAGCCCCGTACCACCGCAGTGATCCTGGCCGGTGGCACCGGCCAGCGTGTGGGTCTTTCGATCCCCAAGCAGCTGCTGAAGATCGCCGGCAAGGCAGTCATCGAGCACACCCTGACCACTTTCGAGAAGGCCGACTCGATCGACGACATCATCGTGCTGATGGCACCGGGCTACGTACCCGACATCGAGAAGATCGTCGCCAAGGCCGGGTTCAAGAAGGTCAAGAAGATCATCGAGGGTGGCGCCACCCGGAACGAGACCACCGAGCGCGCCATCGCCGCCCTGGGCGAAGGTCTGGCCGACGGCGAGGACGTGAACGTCCTGTTCCACGACGCCGTGCGCCCCCTGCTGTCGCGGCGCGTCATCGACGACTGCGTCACGGCGCTCGAGCGCTTCCAGGCCGTCGACGTCGCCATCCCGTCCGCGGACACCATCATCGTCACGCGCACGCACGGCGACGACGGCGAGTTCATCACCGAGATCCCGGACCGCTCCCGCCTGCGCCGCGGCCAGACCCCGCAGGCATTCAAGCTGTCCACGATCCGCCGCGCCTACGAGGTCGCCGCCGGCGACCCCAACTTCCAGGCCACGGACGACTGCTCGGTCGTGCTCAAGTACCTGCCGGACGTGCCGATCCACGTCGTCGCGGGCGACGAGTACAACATGAAGGTCACTCAGCCCGTCGACGTCTTCATCGCCGACAAGCTCTTCCAGCTGGCCTCCACCGCCACGCCCGAGCAGAAGAGCGAGGAGCTCTACCGCGAACTCCTCACCGGCAAGACGGTCGTCGTCTTCGGCGGCTCCTACGGCATCGGCAAGGACATCGCCGAACTCGCCGAGGCCTACGGCTCCAAGGTGTACGCGCTCGGCCGCTCCACCACCGGCACCCACGTCGAGAACCCGGAGGAGGTCGACGACGCGCTGTCCAAGGCGTACGCCGAGACCGGGCGCATCGACTACGTGGTCAACACCGCCGGTGTGCTGCGCATCGGCAAGCTGGCCGAGACCGACAACGCGACCATCGAGGAAGCGCTGAAGGTCAACTACCTGGCTCCGGTGCAGATCGCCCGCTCGTCGTACAAGTACCTCTCCGAGACCAAGGGCCAGCTGCTGCTGTACACCTCCAGCAGCTACACCCGCGGTCGCGCCGAGTACAGCCTGTACTCCTCCACCAAGGCCGCCATGGTGAACCTGACCCAGGCCCTGTCCGACGAGTGGGCCGGCGACGGCATCCGTGTCAACTGTGTCAATCCGGAGCGCACCGCCACGCCGATGCGCACCAAGGCCTTCGGCCAGGAGCCGGCGGGCAGCCTGCTCTCCTCCGAGGCCGTCGCCCGCACCTCGCTCGACGTGCTGCTGTCCGAACTGACCGGACACGTCATCGACGTCCGCCAGCAGGACCCGACCGCGTCCGCCGGACAGGCGACCGGTTTCGAGCAGGCGCTGGCCAGTGTCCTGGATCGTCAGGACGGCGTGGCATAATCAACATCAATTAGTCGTCTGTCATTCAGGCCTCTGTGGCTGCCCGTTCGCGGAGCATTCGCAGGGGCCTGAATCCGTAAAATTCCCGGATCGTGCACAAGATTTTTTCCGGATTTTTTCGACTTTTACAAACCGGCCCCCCTCCAAGAGCAGGTTCCTCCGTGATAAGCACCGCTATTCGCGTCGCCCGGGTGGGCAGCGCGGCAGAGCTGGCCGCGGCGGCCCTCATGATCCTGGGCTACCCCGCCCTCATGCTGGCCGCGCTCGTCCCGAGCGTCCCCGCCTTCGCGGCCGCGACCGCCGTGACGTACCTGGCGGACCACTATCTGCACCGCAAGGGCAGCTATCTCATCAACCGCCTCAGCAAGGTGCGAGCCGGCCTGTCGATCCGCTTCCTGATCAGACAGCTCCTGTTGATCCTGCTGCTGGCCCGCCTCTCCCTCTCGGACGGCCTGGTCTTCTACGGAGCGACCGCCTGCTTCATCGCGTTCTACGGTCTCCAGGCCCCGCACGGCGCGCTGGTCACCCTGATCCGCAACCGCCGCCGGATGCCGGTCGCCACCCGCAACGTCGACCTGGCCTCGCGCGTGCGCATCCCGGACGCCCCGCCGCAGCGCCTGCTGAACCGCTCGGCCGAGAAGATGCTCCACCTCGACCTTGCGGCCGTGATCGGCATACTCGTCTCCGCCGCCCTGGACTCCGCCCTCGCCGGTTTCATCGGCATCGGCGTCACCCTGGTCCTCGGCTCCCTGTACGTCGCGGCGCTGCTGCCGTACGTCCGCGGCCGGAAGATCCCGCCCACCGCCGAGAAGGTGCTGGCAGCGGTCGACGACTGGCTGCGCGAGTACCGGCCGGAGACGGTGCTGTACTTCTCCGGCTCCAAGGACTCGGTGTACCAGGTCAACATGTGGCTGGAGACCATGGAGCAGCTGGACTCCAAGCCGCTGATCATCCTGCGCGAGCGGGTCATCCTGGCCAACCTGGCGCCCACCACGGTCCCCGTCGTCTGCGTGCCCGGAGGGGTGCACCTGATGAACATGGACCTGTCCAACGTGCGCGTCGCGCTGTACGCGGCGAACGTCGGCAAGAACATCCACCTGCTGCGCGTGCCGACCATGAAGCACGTCTTCATCGGCCACGGCGACAGCGACAAGCTGGCCAGCGTGAACCCGTTCAGCAAGGTGTACGACGAGGTGTGGACCGCCGGCCGCGCGGGCCGCGACCGCTACGCCATCGCCGACGTCGGTGTCCGCGACGAGGACATCGTCGAGGTCGGCCGCCCGCAGCTGGCGCCGATCAGGACCTGGCAGGGCGCGCCGGAGGGTTCCGGCGGCGACGCCGCCGACGGACACTGCCCCACGGTGCTGTACGCGCCCACCTGGGAGGGCTGGGACAACAACCCGGGCAACACCTCGCTCGTCCTCGCCGGCGAGAACATCGTGAAGAAGCTGGTGAAGGCCGACCCGCCGGTACGCGTCCTGTACAAGCCGCACCCGTTCACCGGCACCGTCAGCGCCGAGGCCGGTGCCGCGCACCGGCGGATCACCTCCCTGGTCGGGAAGGCCGCCGCCGCGCGCGCCGCCGACCCGCGCTTCACGACCGACGCCGCGGCCCAGGCGCAGGCCAAGGCGGAACTGGCCCGGATCGAGGCCCGGATCGCCGCGCTGGTCGGCAACGGCGGCGAGAAGGGCGACGAGGCCGAGGCCACCCGCGACGGCCTGGTCGACGTCAAGAAGCACGAGGAGATCGCCCGGCTGCGGGGCGAGTGGAACGACGCGTACTGGCGTTCCTTCCCCGGCTGGGAGCACCGGGTGGTCACGGGCGCCGAGCCGCGCCTGTACGACTGCTTCAACGTCTCCGACGCGATGGTCTCCGACATCTCCAGCGTCGTCTCCGACTTCATCGCGAGCGGCAAGCCGTACGCGGTCACGGACTCCGCCGAGCTCGGGGTGGAGGAGTTCAAGCGGCAGAACACCGCCGTACGCGCCGCGGTGATCCTGTCCAACAGCGCGGCCGAGCTGGGTGCGCTGCTCGACGCGGTCCGCGACCCCGCGGCCGACCCGCTGGCCGCGGACCGCAGCGAGCTGAAGCAGTACCTGCTGGGTCCGGACGAGCCGACGTCCATCGAGCAGTTCAACACCGCGGTGGCCAAGCTCGCGATCAAGGCCGAGACGCGCAACGCCGGCCAGGAACGGGCGGCGACCGGAGCGGCGGAGGCCGCGGAGGCCGAGGCGGAGCTGGCGAACGCGGTGCCCGCGCCGGGCACCGCGCCGGCCGGCGAGGCGGACGGTCTGACGGCGTGACCGTGCGCTGACGCGCCCTTGCCGAAAGGGCCCGGTTTTCGAGGGAGTGATCCTCGAAAACCGGGCCCTTTCGCGTATGCCCTGGTGTGTGCGTCGGTGCGGGGACCGGTGCCTGTGAACTGGCTCACGAAACGGTGATGCCGAGGCAACCGCTTGCCGAGGCCGCCCGTCTATCAAGTAGCCAATGAGGCGATACGGGGGAAATGTTCTGTGCATAGGGGGAAGTGTGACCGTGACGCAGCCTGATGTGAGCGTGATCATCGGGGCGTACGAAGCGATGCCGTACCTGGTCGACTGCCTCGCGTCCGTGGAGGCCCAGACCATCGGCCCGGAACGCATCGAGGTCATCGCGGTCGACGACGGTTCGAGGGACGGGACCGGGGAGTACCTGGAGGAGTTCGCGGCCCGCGCGGCCATGCCGGTCACGGTGATCCGGCAGGACAACTCCGGCGGCCCCAGCGGCCCGCGCAACGTCGGCCTCGGCAAGGCCGCCGGGCGGTACGTCTTCTTCCTCGACGCCGACGACCGGCTCGGCCCCGAGGCCCTGCGGAGCATGGTCGCCATGGCCGACGAGAACGGCACGGACGTCGTCCTCGGCAAGGTCGAGGGCGTCAACCGGTCCGCGCCGAAGTCGATGTGGGGCAGCTCGGTGGGGCGCACCGACGTCTTCTCCTCCAACATCAAGTTCACCCTCAGCGCGCAGAAGCTGTTCCGCCGCAGCCTGCTGGAACGTCACGGCATGCGCTTCGACGAGTCCCTGTGGACCGGCGAGGACGCCCTGTTCACGCTGGAGGCCTATCTGCGCGCGGACGGCGTCTCCGTGGTCGCCGACCACACCTGCTATTACCTGGTGGGCCGGGAGGACGGCAAGCACGTGACGAAGAGCGGCGGTTACGCCCTGCGCTTCGACTCCGCGCGGGCCCTGATGACGCTGATCGCCGACATGCTCCCGCCGGGCCCGAAGCGGGACGTGCTCATGGTCCGGCCCTTCCTCGTCACGCTGCTGCCGCAGTTCGGCCCCCGGTACCTCAAGGACGGCGAAGAGGTCCGGCGGCACAAGTTCGAACTGGCGAAGCCGCTGATGGACGCCTACTGGAACGAGAACGTGGCCCGCCGTCTCAGAGTCCACGAGCGGCTGCGGCTGCACCTGGTCGCCACCGGGCGGCCCGACCTCCTCAAGGAGGTCGTGGAGTTCGTGCGGGCGAAGAAGGAGGCGTCGGCCGTCCTGGAGAAGAAGGGCCGCCGCCTCTACCTCGCCTACCCCCACTTCCGCGACCTCTCGGCCGGCATACCCGACTCGGTCTACCTCGCCGACGCCCGGGAGGCGCGCACCTTCCCGGGCTATCGCGAGGGCACCGTCGACAGGTTCGTGCGACGGGCGGCACGCAAGGTGCGGCAGGTACTGCCGGCCCGGGACGGCGCGCCGGGCGGGCGGGCCGCGGCGGCCTGATTCCCCGGGCAGGTCACGCGGACGGTGTGGCGGGCTCGGCGACGGTCTCGTGCCGCTGCCCCGGAAGCTCCGACGCCAGCCGGGCCGCCATCCGCACCTGGTGCCGCCGCGCCGCCGCGCACAGCTCCCGGGCGGCCTTGTTGAAGAGCACCTGTGAGGACGGCTCGTCCGGTCCCAGCAGGTGCCGCTTCAACTCGGCGCGGGCCTCGGCCAGTTCGTCCTTCTCCGGATGCCGTACGGCCGCCAGCAGCCCCGGCACCCCACCCGCGTCCGGCGCCAGCACGGTCGCCGCCCGTACCGTCGGGAAGGCCTCGCGGAACGTCTCCTCCGGCAGCCCGCCGGTGTTGGCCACCGCGTACGGCTTTCCGCTCGCCAGGAAGTCGCTGACCACGCTCGACACGTCACTGACCAGCAGATCGGCGCGGTTGAAGCAGGCGTACAGCGCGGGCCTGACGTCCGTCACGACCTGGTGCTCCCACTCCGGCAGCGAGGCCCAGTACGCCTCCTCCCAGGCCTCCGTCGCCCGCGCCACCGCCTCGGCCCGCCCCGGCTCGGGCGTGGACTGCAGCAGCATCCGCTCGACCTGGTCGGCGGCGGACCGGCAGTCGGTCGAGATGAGGGCGTCCAACTCCCTCGTACGACGGGCCAGTTCGCCGTCGTCGACGGGCCGGGCGCCGGTCCGCTCCCGGTTCGCCGCCCGGACCAGCTCACGGATGCGCAGGTCCGCCTCCCCGGCACGCGGATCCACGGATCCCGTCAGCGGGTGCGGCTTGTACAGCAGCCGTACGCCCGGATCGGCCAGCAGCGCCCGGACGAGGTTCTCGCCGGCCTGGATCACCGACGTGTTGCCGGGGTTGCCGTCCCAGCCCTCCCAGGTGGGCGCGTACAGGACGGTGACGTACGGCCCCGTCGGCGGGCCCGCGTACGGCCGTACGGCGTCCAGCTGCGGGCGGCCGATCTCCACCACGTCCTTGTCCTCGACGCCGACCTCGGCCAGCGCGTAGCGCTCGCGCGCCGCCGGACCGGCCACCCACACCTCGTCGTACGCCTTCGCGTACGGGTTGCACGAGGACAGCTTGTCGCTCTCGCCGTGGTTGACGAAGGTGTGCTTGAGGGTGGGGATGCGCAGGACCTGGGAGGTCTTGCCGGAGTTGGAGGGGTGCACGAGGACCTGGAGCGTGGACTGCTCCAGGCGCATCAGTGTGGACACCTTCGGCAGGCAGACGATCGGCACGTCGGTCGCGGCGATCTTCTGCACCATGAAGCGTTCCCGCAGCACGATCAGCGGACGGCCCTCCAGCTGCGCGAGCGGCTCCAGCCACATGTTCGCCTGGTACGCCGAGGAGGCGCCGCCGGAGAAGTAGAGGCCGATGGTCGGCCGGTACTCGGCCAGCCATGCGTCGAACCAGTCGACCGCCTCCTGCTCGCCCACCGGACGGCGGCTCGGCAGCAGCCGTACCAGAAGGTCGAACAGGCCCATCACCGCGAGCCCGAGGGACAGGGCGATCCCCAGGGCCGCGCAGCGCAGGTCGTCGGTGGCCACCGTGGCCAGCAGGCCCGCCGTGGACGGCAGTCCGAAGACCAGCAGGCGGTGGCCGGGGCGGCGCAGCAGGACGGGCGGGGCCGGGGACAGACGCAGCGCGGAGGCGTCGATGTTGCGGGTGACCACCGGCAGGGTGCGGGTGCGGCGGACCAGGACGGAGAGCGCCTGGATCGCGCAGTGCAGCGTGTAGAAGGCGAGCAGGCCGGCGACGAGCGGGGCGTAGACCGTCTCCCGGTTCTGCTCGCCCAGCCGCAGCAGACCGAAGACCAGCAGCAGGTCGCGCAGCACGTGCCGGACGGTGAGGTCGGCGTGCGACTTGGCGAGCACCGTCACCATGCCACGCTGCCACCGGTGCAGCGCGCCCTCCGCCGCCACCGAGGCGACGGTCGCGACGAGCAGCAGCGGAAGGTGGGGAAGGAGCGCCCCGACGGCCTGGACGGTGAAGGCGGCCGCGAACAGGGCGGTGAGCAGCGCGCGGGGCGCGTGCCGGCGGAGGAGGAGCCCGGTCGGGGTCGTCAACCGGGCGCGGAACAGCCCGGCGAGCCGACGGGGGCGTTCCGCCGTCGCCCGGCGAAGCCGGAGCCTCGCCATGCGGCGGCGGGGGAGGGGTTCAGACACTGCGGTCACTCCAAGGTTCGGCGCAGGACGTCGTGCGCCCGGGTTAACGCCCGTCGACCACCGGACGACACGCACGTGTCCGACAGCCCTGGAGTGACGCGGGGCGCGTTACCCCCGCCCCGACCCGATCACCTTCCGGATCGGCCTGCCCACCATCCGCCGCGCCCGCCGGTACACCGATGTCTGGGCTCCGGTCGCCGTCGCCCCCGACCGGGCCCGCGCCAGCTCCCGCTTCAACGTGTCGTTGTCCTTGGCGAGTTCGTCGATACGGCTGTGCAGCCAGCCGAAGCGCGTGGTGAGCGAGGTGAGGTCCGAGTCGTTCCAGGGGCGGATGCCGGCCGGGAAGGACAGCGAGCGCATGCGGTCGTCGAAGGCGGTGCCGCCGTCGCCGTGCGTGAAGGTGTTCTGCAGGCCGTTGCGGTCGAGGAACTCGGTGAACCGCTCGAAGCGCTCGTGGTGGCCGCTGACCAGACCCGTGAAGTCGGCCTCCTCGTACAGCCGCGCCGGGTCCAGGTCGGCGGGCAGCTTGTTGATGAGGCGGTGCGGGATCTCGAAGTAGCGGCACAGCTCCAGCGTCCGCGAGTCACCGCACAGCACGGTCGCGGGCGTGCCCGCCAGCAGGGCGGCGATGTTGCCGTGGATGCGGGAGCCGAAGGAGAAGTCGAAGGCGCGCAGGTCGTCGACCCAGGTGACGGGGTCGACGTAGACCCGGACCTTGCCCTCCCTGTACATCGGGTGGTCGGGATGCGTCGGCATCGACGTCACCCGGCCGTTCGCGTCGGACAGGTCCCGCCAGTGCAACTGCCGTGCGTCGCTGATGTTCTGGCCGATGAAGCGCAGGTGCGGATAGCGCTCGTGGGCACGGCGGATGATCCGGTCCAGGCCCTGCTTCTGCACCGCGTTGTGCGAACCGTTGACCGCGACGCGGGAGTCGGCGGTCAGCGCCGGCACCCGCTTCTGCACGGCGAGTTCCTTGCCGTAGAGGAACAGTGACGGACAGCCGATCACCTCGACGTCCCGGAATCCCATGTCCTTCAGGTACTTCTCGGTGAACTCGCCCCGCACCCCGATCGAGGCGCTGCGGTCGAGCACCGCGGAGACGAACTCGCGCACCGACGGCTCCATGGCCTTCAGCCGTGCCGGGTTGTAGTCGAGCCCGGACTGCGCACCGACGCCGACCACCACGACCGGGATCCGCAGCTTGCCGATCAGCCGGGTCAGCCGCTTCAACTGCGTCTCGAACGACGGCCGGAAGGCGTTCGCCAGCGGGACGACGAAGGCGTCGAACTCCTCGTTGATCCTTCCGGCCGCGGCCACCTCGGTCCTGATCCCGTTGGAGACGACCTCGGTCCCCGGGACCTCGAGAATCTTGTGGGTGGCGTCACTGAAGATCAGGTTGCCGGAGTTGGTGGCGATGACGTCCTGGTCCAGGGCCTCCTCGACGGGGACGACATCGTAGGGGCTCTTGCCCGACCTCAGGAGTATCCGCTTCGAGCGGCGAACATTGTGCGACACAATCTTCACTGTAAGTTTTGCCAGACTTTAATTTCTATAAGCAACCGGCACAACCTTTTTGCCGTATGCGAAGCGTGAGCGGCGGGAGCAAACAGTGACGTGGGTGGTGGCGCGGGACACCGTCCCGGGGGCTGGACCGACGCGCGCCGCCCGCCCCCGTTCGCGTAGATTGCGCAGCAGCCGAGGTGCGAGGGGACGGAACGCAAGGTGGCAGGGGCAAGGCAGGCTGTGAGCGAGGCCCGCAGGATCGTCGTCAAGGTGGGTTCCTCGTCGCTGACCACCGCCTCGGGCGGCCTGGACGCCGACCGGGTCGACGCGCTCGTCGACGTCCTCGCCAAGAGCCGCAGTGGCGGTGAGAAGGAGATCGTCCTCGTCTCCTCCGGCGCCATCGCCGCAGGTCTGGCCCCGCTGGGGCTGCGCCGCCGTCCCAGGGACCTGGCCCGCCAGCAGGCCGCCGCCAGCGTCGGCCAGGGGTTGCTCGTCGCCCGCTACACCGCCTCCTTCGCCCGCTACGGCGTGCGCGTCGGCCAGGTGCTGCTGACCTCCGACGACATGAGCCGGCGTGCCCACCACCGCAACGCCTCCCGCACCCTCGACAAGCTGATCGCCATGGGCGCGCTCCCGATCGTCAACGAGAACGACACCGTCGCCACCGACGAGATCCGCTTCGGGGACAACGACCGGCTCGCCGCGCTCGTCGCCCACCTCGTCCACGCCGATCTGCTGGTGCTGCTGTCCGACATCGACGGCGTGTACGACGGCGACCCCAGCAAGCCGGGCACCTCGCGGATCGCGGAGGTGCTCAGGCCCGCCGACCTCTCCGGGGTGGACATCGGCAGCGCCGGCAAGGCGGGCGTCGGCACCGGCGGCATGGTCACCAAGGTCGAGGCGGCCCGGATCGCGGCCGCCGCCGGCATCCCCGTCGTGCTCACCAGCACCGTCCACGCCGCCGACGCGCTGTCCGGCGGCGACACCGGCACCTACTTCCACCCCGCCGACAAGCGCTCCGCCGACCGGATGCTGTGGCTCCAGCACGCGTCCACCCCGCAGGGCTCGCTGACCCTGGACGACGGGGCGGTACGGGCCGTCGTGGACCGGCGCAAGTCGCTGCTGCCGGCCGGGATCGCCTCCGTCGAGGGCGAGTTCACCGCGGGCGACCCCGTCGAACTGCGGGACGGCGAGGGGCACGCGGTGGCCCGCGGACTGGTCAACTTCGACGCCAAGGAGATCCCCCGGCTGATCGGCCGCTCCACCAGGGAACTCGCCCGGGAGCTGGGGCCGGCGTACGAGCGCGAGGTCGTGCACCGGGACGACCTGGTGATCCTGCACCCCTGAGAACCGGGCTGCCGCACCCGAAGGGGAGGCGTCACACCCCGACACGGGGCCGTCGCACCCGGAAACGCGGACATCGCATGCGGAAACGTGGCCATCGCACCCGAAAACTTGGGCGTCGCGTCCGAAAACGGGGTCGCCGTACCCGAAAACGGGGTGAACGCCCTGACAAGCCCGTCGCCCTCAGGTGGACGTTCCGCAAAACCGCCACGCGGACGCCCCCGGCCTGCTCAACTTTGTCCCAGGGACACGTTCCGCAGGACCACGAGCACGAGCACTGCTCGGCCATGGATGGGGTAAAGGAGGCCGTCGTGAGACGAGTGCGCCCTGGGGCGTCGGCGGCCCGCGGGGATACCGGCGGTGCCTCCTCGCGCGCGGTCGGCGAGGAGCGCGCCCTGACGAGCGTCGCGGCCGGCGACCGCTACGAGGAGCCGGAGGACCTGCCACGCCTGTGGCACGTCACCCTCAGCGTCTCCGGCAAGGAGGCCCCGCTGAAGGAGGTGCGGCGCGGCCTCGAACAGCTGGCCCACGACCACCCCTTCCTGCTGACCAGCCGGTACGCCAACGACCACGCGGAGATCCGCTACTGGGAAGAGGCCCGCGACCTGCACGACGCGGCCGCCGTCGCCCTGCGGCTGTGGGGCGAGCACCGCCAGACCGCCAAACTCCCGCCCTGGGAGATAGTCGGCCTTGAGGTCATCGACCGTGAGACGTACCACCTGCGCATCGCCGAGGGGTTCGGACCGGCCCCGGCGACACCGGTCGGGGTTCACCCCTTTTGACCCCGTCTCGCGGTGTGGAATGCGCGGTGGACGCGCCCGCCCGGCGCACTACGCTTCCCTTATGACCACGCTTTCGCCGTACGACTCGATGTCCCCGGTCACCCAGGCCGCCTACCGCGCCAAGGCCGCCGCCGCCGACCTCGCGCCGCTGCCGCGGGCCGACAAGGACGACGCGCTGCTCGCCATCGCGGACGCGCTGGAGGTCCGTACGAGCGAGATCGTCGAGGCCAACGCCAAGGACATCGCCAAGGCCCGCGAGGCCGGCACCAGCGAGGCCGTCATCGACCGGCTGACGCTGACGCCGGAGCGCGTGCGGGCCATCGCCTCCGACGTGCGGGACGTCGTGGCGCTGCCCGACCCGGTCGGCGAGATCGTCCGCGGCTCCACCCTGCCCAACGGCATCGACCTGCGCCAGGTCCGCGTCCCGCTCGGCGTCGTCGGCATCATCTACGAGGCCCGCCCGAACGTGACGGTCGATGCCGCAGCCCTCTGCCTGAAGTCCGGCAACGCGGTCCTGCTGCGCGGCTCGGGCTCCGCGTACGAGTCGAACAGCGCGCTCGTGCGGGTGCTGCGCGACGCCGTGGGCGGGGCCGGGCTGCCCGCCGACGCCGTGCAGCTGGTGCCCGGCGACAGCCGCGAGAGTGTGCGCGAGCTGATGCGGGCCCGCGGCCTGGTCGACGTGCTCATCCCGCGCGGCGGCGCCTCCCTCATCCAGACCGTCGTCGCCGAGTCGATCGTCCCGGTCATCGAGACCGGCACCGGCAACTGCCATGTCTACGTCGACGCGAACGCCGACCTCGACATGGCGATCGACATCCTGATCAACTCCAAGGCGCACCGCGTCAGCGTCTGCAACGCCGCCGAGACGCTCCTCGTCCACCAGGACATCGCCCCCCGCTTCCTGCCGCGGGCCCTGGACGCCCTCGCGGCGGCCGGAGTGACCGTGCACGCCGACGAGCGGGTGCTGGCGTACGCCAAGGACTCCAAGGCCACCGTCGTCGAGGCCACGCCGGAGGACTGGGAGACCGAGTACCTCTCCCACGACATCGCGGCGGCCGTCGTCGACTCCCTGGACCGGGCCGTCGAACACATCCGCCTGTGGACGTCCGGCCACACCGAGGCCATCGTCACGACCTCGCAGCAGGCCGCCCGCCGCTTCACCCAGCTGGTCGACTCCACCACGGTCGCGGTCAACGCCTCCACCCGGTTCACCGACGGCGGCCAGTTCGGCTTCGGCGCCGAGATCGGCATCTCCACGCAGAAGCTGCACGCCCGCGGCCCGATGGGTCTGCCCGAGCTGACCAGCACGAAGTACATCGTCACCGGCGACGGGCACGTACGGCGCTGAGGCGCACGACCAGGCGCCCGACACGGCACGGGCGCCCGGCACACACGTCGGGCGCCCGTGCCGTGCGCGGAAGAGACGTCTGATCAACCGGATGAATTTCCATACCGTCTGCCCAAATTGATCCCCCCGGTCTACTCTGGATCCGTGCCGGAGGACGTGGGGGGCACGCCGTTCCCTGACGGCTGGGAGCCCGACGACGACCACGACCGCGGAGTGTCGGACGAAGAGTTCGCCTCCGTGGTCTTCGACGAGGCCTTCGTGCGGGCGGCCGTGGTGCACGAGCCGACCGCCGTCGAGCGCCTCCTGGCCGCCGCGCAGGCCAGAGCGGAGGCCTCCGAGGCCGAGGCCCGCCGGGCAGCCCTCGGCAGGGGCGAGCGCTACGAGGACGGGTACGGCCACGACGGCCCGACCCGCTACGGCCATGACCCGGAACTCGACGACCTGGACGACGCCGACATCCTCGAAGGCCGCCACGGCACCGGTACGTACGGCAAGCCGGCCCGCTGGCACCGCCCCGTCGCCTGGATCCTCGCCCTCGTCATGGGGATCGGCATGGTCGCGCTCGCCTTCGCGGCGGTCTACCGCAGCGCCTCCTCAGGCGGGGAACCGGTTCAGCCGCCCGCCTCGACCGGCCTGGAACAGGGCAGCGCGGCGGCGCCCTCCGCCTCCGCCGACTACTCCCAGCCGGCCGTCTCCGCGGTGCCGCGCACGCCCTGACGCGGGTCAGGGGCCCGTCGCCGGTCCTGGTGAGAACCTGTCAGAAGTTGGCGCGCAGCGAGGCGTTTACCCGAGCGCCCGGCGACCTACTCTGAAGATATGGGAGGGCCTGGAAACCCACCTGAGGGGGCACCCGAGGGCGGCCCCGGAGGTGGAGAGGACGAATACCGATCCGTCGTCTTCGACGAGTCGTTCGTGAGGGCTGCCCGCCTCCAGGAGTTCTCCGCGCAGGAGCGCATCGCCGACCACGCCCCCGCGGTACGCCGTCGGCCCCCGCTGCGCCGCGGCCTGTCCCGGCAGGCGCTGGTGCTGGTCCTGCTGATCGCCGTCGCCTTCGGCACCGCCGTCTACATGGGTGTACGGCACCCCTACCAGGCACCCGCCGCCCGGCAGCCCGTCGAGCCCCTGCGGATGACCGTCATCCCGCTCGCCCCCGAGGGCAAGGTGCCCGGGCACACCGACCCCGCGTACCTGTACGAGCACAGCCCCGCCGCCCAGTACCGCATCGGTGCCGAGGGGATACCGCTGCCCGCCTCCCGGCGTACCGCGCACTTCTCGGACAGCCAGGTGGTCGCCGCGCTGACCACCGCCAAGGACTACATCGTCCGGTCCTCGCTCTACCCGGAGGTCCTCACCGGCGAACAGGTCCGTCCCGTGCGCGTCCTGCTCGACACGGACCAACTCGACCAGTTCGACGAGAGTTTCGACCGCCCCGCGGCCGACGGACGGCACGCTCCCACCGGATGGCTGGTGCGCTTCGACCCGTCCCGCGCCGAGCTGGCCGACCGCAAAATCCGGGTTCAGGGCACTCTCCAGGCCGCCGAGACCGACTCGTCCACACTCGAGGTCACCGCGGACCACACCTTCGTGTACGCGCTACGGCCCCCCGGCACCGGCGACAAGGCCGAGGCGTCCTTGTTCACCGTCCGCCGCGAGCTGCACTTCCGCTTCGACACGGAGGACCTGCGCCTGCACACGGCCCAGCTCGTCGTCTCCTACGTCCAGGCCGGGCCCCTGTCCTGCGCCGAGGACTCCACCGGCCACCTGCGCCCGCTGCTCGCGGGCCAGACCGCCAAGGAAGGCGGACCGGCCGGCACGGACCCCTACGCGACGGGCGGCGCCACGGCGCTGTGCGGGTCGCTGGCGACGAACGCGCAGCCGAAGGTGTGAGCAAAGCCGGGGCGGATGGCCTGAGGGTGTGAGCAGCCGACGGGCCTTCCGGTGGCCTCCGTGGTCCCGTCGGCTGCGATGAACCCTCGGTCAGACGTCGTCCCTGGGGGGTGTGTCCGTCCCGCTCCCGTTCGCCGGGCCCGGCCTGTCCGTCGGGTCCGTCGGCGGCTGGTCCTGCGGTGCCGAACTCGCGAAGCCGCCGAAGCCGCGCCGCACCCTTCCGCCCAGGTCCCCGGCCCCGCCGGCGAGGTCGCTGACCAGCTTCATCAGCGGGTCCCTGGAGGTCTTGACGTGCGTGGCGTAATGCGACGCCGACTCCCGGAAGGAGTCCGAGACCGAGGTGTCCTTGTCCTCGCTGCGCCGCGGGTAGTGGCCGTCCATGATCCGCTGGTGGTCCCGGGACTCGGACCACTTCTTCAGCTCGGCGGCCCGGATCGTGGTGAAGGGATGGGAGCGGGGCAGCACGTTCAGGATCTTCAGCACGGAGTCGCGCAGGTCGCCGCCGGCCTCGTACTCCTCGGCCTGCTGCAGGAACGCGTCCACGTTCATCTCGTGCAGGTGGTTGCCGCCGGCCAGCTTCATCAGGCCACGCATCGAGGCCGTGAGGTCCTGGCCGACCAGGAGGCCCGCGCGGTCGGCGGACAGCTCCGACTTGCGGAACCACTCGCGCAGCGCGGTCACGATCCCCATGATCGCCAGGTTGCCGAGCGGGATCCAGGCCACCTTGAGGGCGAGGCTGGTCAGGAACAGCAGGATGGTGCGGTAGACCGAGTGGCCGGACAGGGCGTGCCCCACCTCGTGCCCGACCACCGCCCGCATCTCCTCCTCGTCGAGCAGTTCGACCAGGCCCGTGGTGACGACGATGATCGGCTCGTCCAGGCCGATGCACATCGCGTTGGGCTGCGGGTCCTGGTTGACGTACATCGGCGGGACCTTCTCCAGGTCCAGGATGTAACAGGCGTCCCGCAGCATGTCGTTGAGGTGCGCGAACTGCTGGTCGGAGACACGCACCGAGTCGGAGAGGAACAGCAGCCTGAGGCTGCGCTCGGGCAGCAGACCGCTGAGCGCTTTGAAGACCGTGTCGAAGCCGCTCAGCTTGCGCAGCGCCACCAGGGCGGAGCGGTCGGCCGGGTGCTCGTACGCACGGGAGGAGATTCCCGGGAAGCGCCTGCGCTGCCTGCTCGGCACGTTCTCGTGCCCGTTCTGCTGGTGGCCGTCGGACATGTCTTCCCCCATGTGCGTGTGAGTGGCCCTTTGCGGACCTTTGTGCGGTCCTTTGCGCCCCCGAAGCAGAGCCCAGCCTAGGCGGAGTTACCGTGGACGGGCACTACAGCGAGAAGGAGTTCCGCGCCATGGAGCACAACCCCCGGGCCGCCTGGTTCGCCCAGGCCGCGTACGCCGCCGAGCAGCAAGGGGCCGGGAATCTGCTCCGGGTCGTACTGATCGTGATGGCGCTGGGCTGTGTGCTGACCGCGTGGTTCCTGCTGCGGGGGTACAAGCGGAAAGACGAGTGAGCCGGGGTGAAGGTTCCCAATGGCGGAGTCGGCGTGATCGGCGTCGGACCGCCCGCTTACCATGGGCCGACGTCTTTACTCCGCCCACACCGGATAGGTCCTGCCGAAGATGAGCTTCCACAGCACCGCTGCCCAGTTGGTCACCCTCGCCGCCGAGGGCGAAGAGCACGGTGGCAACCACGAGAGCCTCGACCCGCTGGTGACCGGCGGCGCCGCCTTTCTCATCCTGATGCTTCTGCTGTGGATCACCACCCGTTTCAACCGCGACCGCTGAGGCACCCGGCGCCCATAGCAGGGCACTCCGGGCATCCTCCGACCGGCGCCCTCAGGCTGGGCCGGTAGGGTCTGCACGCATGGGAGAGCAGGACATGCCTACCGGTCCGGCGAACGACACGCCGAACGGCACGGAAGACCGCCCGGTGAACGGTGTCGGCAACCGTCCGTCGAGCGCCCTCGGCAACGGACCGTCGGGCTCCGGCAAACGCCGTCTCGGTGTCATGGGCGGAACGTTCGACCCGATCCATCACGGGCACCTCGTGGCTGCCAGCGAGGTCGCCGCGCAGTTCCACCTGGACGAGGTGGTGTTCGTGCCGACCGGCCAGCCGTGGCAGAAGAGCCACCGCAAGGTCTCCCCGGCCGAGGACCGCTACCTGATGACGGTGATCGCGACCGCCGAGAACCCCCAGTTCTCGGTCAGCCGCATCGACATCGACCGCGGCGGCGCCACCTACACCGCGGACACCCTGCGCGACCTGCGCGCGCTCAACCCCGACACCGACCTCTTCTTCATCACCGGCGCCGACGCCCTCGGCCAGATCCTGACCTGGCGGGACGCCGAAGAACTGTTCTCCCTCGCGCACTTCATCGGGGTCACCCGGCCGGGCCATGTCCTGTCCGACTCCGGCCTCCCGGAGGGCGGAGTCTCGCTCGTCGAGGTCCCCGCCCTCGCCATCTCCTCCACCGACTGCCGGGCGAGAGTCGCCAAGGGCGACCCCGTCTGGTATCTGGTGCCGGACGGAGTCGTGCGTTACATCGACAAGCGCGAGCTGTACCGCGGCGAGTGAGCCGAGAGGGGCACCGGTGAACGACCGATACGACGCGGGACACGGCGGCAACCACGACGACCGGTACGAGCTCGTCGGCTACGACGAGTACGGCCGGCCGATGTACCGGCCGGTCCTGCCGCAGCAACAGCAGGCCCCCCAGCAGCCGTACGACCCGTACGCGCAGCAGCAGGGCTACGGCTACGACCCGTACGCCTCGGGCGGGCAGCACCCGGCCCCCGCGTACGACCCGTACGGCACCGGCCGCCAGGCACCCGTACCGCCGCCGTACGACCCCTACGGCACCGGTGTCCAGCAGGGCGGGCCGGCGCCGTCGTACGACCCCTACGGCCAGACCGCCACCAGCGGTCAGCAGCCCCGCGTCGCCGAACAGACCGCCTACATCCCCCAGCAGGCCGGTCCGGCCGCGGAAGCGGACGCCGCTGGGCGGCGCCACCACTCCGGCGCCGACGAGGTCCACCGGCCCGACGGCGAACGGGAGTTCCACACCGAGCAGTTCGCCTTCGTCGAGGAGCCCGACGGCGACTCCGAGGACGTCATCGACTGGCTGAACTTCACCGAGAACCGCACCGAGCGCCGCGAGGAGGCCAAGCGCCGCGCCCGCAGCCGTCTCGTCGCCCTCGTGGTGGTGCTGGCGCTGGTCGCGGTCGGCGGCGCCGGCTACCTCTGGTACGCCGGGAAGCTGCCCGGACTGTCCTCCTCCCCGGACACCAAGACCGGCACGGCCACCGCCGTCGGGGCCCAGAACCGCGACGTGATCGTCGTCCACCTGCACAACACCGCCCAGGGCGGCACGTCCACGGCGCTGTTCGTCGACAACACCACCACCAAGCAGGGGACCACCGTCCTGCTGCCCAACTCCCTCGTCCTCACCGACGACGACGGGTCCACGACCACCCTCGCCAAGTCGGTCGAGGACGACGGCTCCTCCGGTACCCGCGACTCCCTCGACGGTGTCCTCGGCACCGACATCGAGGGCACCTGGCGCCTCGACACCCCCTACCTGCAGAACCTGGTCGACCTGGTCGGCAACATCGAGGTCGACACCAACACCGACGTGCCCGACCCGGAGGCCAAGAAGGGCGAGGCGCCCCTGGTGAAGAAGGGGAAGGCCCAGACGCTCAGCGGCAAGACGGCCGTCGCCTACGCCACCTACCGCGCCTCCGGCGAGGCCCAGAACGCCCAGCTGGAGCGGTTCGGCCAGGTCATGCAGAGTGTGCTGCGCAAGCTGTCCTCCGACCCCACGGCCGCGACGACCACCGTGCAGACACTGGCGCAGATCCTCGACCCGTCGCTCACCGACAAGGACCTCGGCACCTTCCTCGCCAAGCTCGCCGACCGGGCCAAGGGCGGCGACTACAAGACCGCGCTGCTACCCGTGCAGACCGACGGCACCCTGAGCGCGGCGGCGAGCGACAGCGTCGTCAAGGACGTGCTCGGCGGTACCGCGAAGAGCCCCGACAAGGACGCCGCGGTCAGCGTCTCCGTCCAGAACGCCACCGGCGTCAAGGACAACACCGAGAAGGCCCGCGTGGTCCTCCTCAACGGCGGCTTCAGCTTCCTGGAAGGCGGCACGGCCTCCTCGGCCCGGGCCACGTCCAAGGTCGTCTACGCCGATGCCGCCGACAAGGAGAACGCCACCGAGGTCGCCAAGACCCTGGGTCTGGACGACGGCTCCGTCACCAAGGGCAAGGTCTCCGGGAGCGCGAACGTGGCCGTGGTCCTCGGCCAGGACTACGAGCCGGGCTCCTCCTGACCGAACCGGTCTGGGCCGCCCCACGTGATCCGCTGATCGCGTGGGGCGGCCCCGGCGGTCCGTGAGACCCTTGGTGTCAAGTGTCCGCCGACCGAAAGCCTTGTAGTGACCGCGACTGACCGCTCTCTCGAGCTCATCACCACCGCCGCCCAGGCGGCAGCCGACAAGCTGGCGCACGACGTCATCGCCTACGACGTCAGTGACGTCCTGTCGATCACCGACGCCTTCCTGCTGGCCTCCGCGCCCAACGACCGCCAGGTCAAGTCGATCGTCGACGAGATCGAGGAGCGGCTCTCGAAGGAGCTCGGCGTCAAGCCGGTGCGCCGCGAGGGCGACCGCGAGGCCCGCTGGGTCCTGCTGGACTACGTGGACATCGTCGTACACGTCCAGCACAGCGAGGAGCGTGTCTTCTACGCCCTGGAACGGCTGTGGAAGGACTGCCCCGAGCTCGACCTGCCCGCCGACGCCAAGGCGACCCGCGGCAAGGGCCAGGAGCACGCCAAGCTGCGCGCCGAGGAGGACGCCGCCGAGTTCGGGGACGCGCGGTGAGCGCCCCCACGGGAGCCGGCCGGAAGCCGGGCCGCGGCCGCCGTGTCATCCTCTGGCGGCACGGCCAGACCGCGTGGAACGTGGAGCGCCGCTTCCAGGGCACCACGGACGTCGCCCTCACCGAGACCGGCGTCTCCCAGGCCCGGCGCGCCGCCCGGCTGCTGGCCTCCCTGACCCCCGACGCGATCGTCGCCTCCGACCTTCAGCGGGCCGCCAACACGGCCGCCGAGCTCGCCGAGCTCACCGGCCTGGAGGTGACCCACGACGAGGGGCTGCGGGAGACCTACGCGGGTGTCTGGCAGGGGCTGACGCACGAGGAGATCATCGCCCGGCACGGCGAGGAGTACGCGGCGTGGAAGCGCGGCGAGCCGGTGCGCCGCGGCGGCGGCGAACTGGAGACCGAGGTCGCCGACCGCGCCGCCCCCGTGGTGCTGCGGCACGCCGAGAAGCTTCCCGACGACGGCACGCTCGTCGTGGTCAGCCACGGCGGCACGATCCGGACGACCATCGGACGCCTCCTCGGCCTGGAGGCGCACCACTGGGAGAGCCTCGGCGGACTCTCCAACTGCTGCTGGTCCGTCCTCGGCGAGGGAGCGCGCGGCTGGCGCCTCCTCGAGCACAACGCCGGCACTCTCCCGGAGCCGGTGCTCGGCGACGACGACTGAGCGTCGTACTCGGGCCCGCGACCCGGATTTCACTTTCCGGCAGGTCGCAGGCTAAAGTTCTTCTTGTTCGCCCGCCGAGCGGGAAGAACGCAAGGGGCTATAGCTCAGTTGGTAGAGCGCCTGCATGGCATGCAGGAGGTCAGGAGTTCAATTCTCCTTAGCTCCACAGTTGTCGAAGATCGCTTGGTGAAGATCCCGTCCCGTTGGGGCGGGATTTCTTTTATACCGGCCCCGGTCGTGCGCCGGACCCGTCTCCTCGGGCGGTGGCCAGGGCGGTGGTGAGAGCGGTGCGCCGCTGTACGTCGCCTGCACCGGTGCGGGGCGGACGGGCCCGCGCCCGCCCTCGGCCGGACGCTCACGCGGACGCCGCCGGGGTGGGGCCCGAGAACCCGGGCACACTGTTCTTGAATCGGCTTGAGTCACTTGGGGGCTTGGAGGCGTATACCTCTGCGGAAACGCTTTGGCGTGCAGTTTCGCGCCGGCCGGGACCGCCGCGGCGGGTGCCGTGTCCGGACTGGTACTGAGGCGTCGCTGACCGTATTGGTCCGGCCGTGGCAGAATCAAACGGCCGGAAGGGGGCGCGGCCCGACGGGAGGGAGTAGTGATGCCTGCGAGCATCCTCGCGGAGGTCGGCCACCTCCGCGAAGCAGCATCGACACGGGACACGGTCACCCGCCTCAGCTGCCCTTCCTGTGGTTCCGTCCACGTCGCCCAGGTCCTGGGGGACAACGGCGGGATTTCCTACGTGTGCACGGCCTGCGGCCACAGCTGGAGCTGATCGATGGGTGCACACAGGCGAAAGTGCGACTGGTGCGGCAGCGGTACGCCGATCGTCCGTGACATGGAGCCGGTCAACTCCGAGTACCAGTACTGGTGCGAGGAGTGCGCGCGGGCGCTGATCATAAAAGGCGATCCGATCGAGACGTACCGCGAACTGGAGGGTGAGCCGATCTACGGGCGGCTCCTCGAAGAGCACTGCACGCTCAAACGGTTCTATTCGTTCGTCACCGCGTGAGGCGACATCAACTCCCGTATCCGGACAGAACGGAAACGATTTGGTGCTCCACCCGGTCGGCCGGTAAAGTTGGCGTCGCCGCCGGGGAAACCGGGCGGCGCGGTCAACAGGCGGTTTCTCCGCACGGCCGCGAGGGGCTATAGCTCAGTTGGTAGAGCGCCTGCATGGCATGCAGGAGGTCAGGAGTTCAATTCTCCTTAGCTCCACAGCAATCGAAGGCGGGTCATCCGTGAGGATGACCCGCCTTCGGCGTGTGTGGGGGTATGTCTGCGTCTGCCGATGGCAGGAGAACGGCGGGCCGCCCTCAAGGGCGGCCCGCCGGAGTGTGTTCAGCGACCCAGGGCGCGGCGGCCGCGGCCCTGGGAGAGGACCGGGAGGTTGTTGCGGGTCGCACCCTGCGAGCGGGTGTCCTCCTCCAGGCGCAGGGCCAGCGCCGGGCAGCGCCGCACGGCGCGCAGTGCCTTCGCCTCCGCGTAGCGCGGCACCTGGGCCTGCGCGACGGTCGGGAAGCCGTCGGCGCCCAGCTCGAAGACCTCCGGGAGGATGTCGGCGCACAGGCCGTGACCCCGGCACAGCGTCCAGTCGACGTAGATCTTCTGGCGGCTGGGGCCGTTCTCCTCGGACTCGCTGCCGCCGGGGATGCCCGTGGGCGTCTGGCCGCCCTCGAAGAGCGGCAGGACGCCCTCCACGGGCCTTCCGCAGCCGTTCCCCAGGACGTGCGCGGCCAGGTCGTCCGTGAACGCCTTGATCGTCGACTCCAGGAACATCGCGGACCCGTCGGGGTGCGAACACGCCCCGCGCCGCTTCACGTTCTTGGCGACCTGCTTGAGGGCCTCGAGGGCGGCCGGGCCGCCGCCGTTGATGATGTCCTCCATGCCGCGCGCGGCGGCCGGCAGCCCGAGGTAGCAGGGACCGCACTGTCCCGCGCTCTCCTCGGCGAGCCACTGCGCCACGCGCAGTGACTCGCCCAGCGGGCAGGTCTCCTGACTGATCGGCAGGATCGCGCCGGCGCCCAGGGAACCGCCCACCGCGTCCAGCGAGTTGCGGGAGACGATCGCCTCGTTGACCGTCGCCGCGTCGATCCACTTGCCGTGGTAGCCGCCGGTCAGCACGCCCTGCGGGACCGGCGGGGCGCCGGCGAGCTGGAGGACGTAGCGCAGCGGGACACCCGTGGGGACCTCGATGACCATGGGGCGGGCGACCGCGCCGGAGACCGTGAGCATGACGGTGCCCGGCTCGTCGTACAGGCCGGTGTTGCCGTAGCGCTCCGGGCCGATGCGGGCGGCGATGGCGAGCTGCGCGAAGGTCTCCGCGTTCGACAGCAGCGTGGGTGCTCCGCCCACGCCGGTCTGGGAGGCGCTGACCTTGCGGCCGGGCGGGATCGCGGGGCCGCCGTCGATGGAGCGGATCAGCGACGCCGCCGCTCCGGTGACCATGCGGACGGGATTGCGCTGCACGCGCGCGCGTAGCGCCGATCGACGGCCGTTGCTGAGGCCGCGTTCGGCGAGGGCGGCCTCCATGGAGCGCTGCGTGGACTCACGTGTCACCCCCACCACGAGCGTGCGGGCACCCAGGGCCTCCGCGACCAGCAGCGCGCCGTCCAGGATGAGGTGCGGGGCACGGTTGATGAGCACCGTGTCCTTGCGGCAGGCCGGCTCGTCCTCGCTGCCGTTGACGACGACGACCGGCCGTACGCCGCGCTTGATCGCCGATTCGGCGACCGAGCGCAGCTTCTTGTGGAAGGGGAAACCCGCGCCGCCGCGGCCCTTCAGGTTGATGGCCTCCGAGAGCTTCGCGAGCTGCTCTCCGCCCATGGGTTCGAGCGGCCCGTGCACCTTCAGGTGCATGGGCAGATCGAGCCTTTCCACAAGGTCGAAGCCCGACGTGAGCTGGGGAAGGCCGACCACGCGGACTTCTGGGACGTCGGGCAGGGCCTCGTTCACTTAAAGCCTCCGGAAGGCGTGTTCCAAGGTTCGCCCGAACCCGGTGCGTCGAAGTCGTACGAAGCACCGGGCAGTGTTTCAGTGGCGGGACCGCTGTTGTACGTGTCGTTCGGGTTGTACGTGCCGTAGTAGGTGTTCGACTCACCGGTGTCGTACACGTCACTCGTGCCGTACTGGCCCGTGTCCTGGTTTCCGTAGGCGGGGATGTTGTATCCCGTGTCCTGGAGCGGGTCGTAGGCGGACGGGGGTGCCTCGCCGACCGGCGGCGGGGACGGGATCGGCCAGCTGCCCGAGGTGCTGCCGCCGTTGTCGACGCGCGGGACCGCCTCCGTGGGCTGCATGTCCATCGGCAGGTCCATACGTGCGGTCTGATCGGCGTAGGGCTGCCGCTGGCGTGGCGTCGACACGGCACGGTAGGCGGCCGCGAAGCCGTTGGCGGGCTCCGGGGACGCGGGGGCGCCCATGGGCGCGTCGAACCGGGGGGACGTGCCGGGCCGGGAGCGGTTCCCGCGCTGGTTCTCGTAGCCGGGCAGCGCGCCCGTCTCCGCCATCCTGGCCCGGCTCGCGTCGAGCTCGTCGCGGCCGGGCCGCTCCTCGCCGGCCCCCAGAACCGCGGTGATCTTGTCGGCGACCCTGCGTTTGACCGGGCGGGGGGCCGCGCGCAGGGCGAGGGCTGCGGTGACGCCGAGCAGGCAGAGGCCGTACATGATGACGAAGATCGGTTTCGCCGTGCGACCCGCGTAGAGACCGTGGATGAGGGCCGCGCACCAGGCCGGATAGGCCAGCATGTGCATGGCACGCCAGCGGGCCGCCACCGGCGCGGGGGAGGCGAAGGCGCTGCGCATGGCGCCGGTGATGCCCACGAAGATCATGAGCAGGCCGGCCAGGGAGCCGAGGCCGATCAGGCCGGCGCTTCCGGTGATGCCGAGCGAGAAGGGGATCAGCGCCGAGATCAGACTCGTGTGCTCGAGCGCGATCTTGGTGGTGATGTGCAACAGCAGGAACGCGATCGAGGCGACCGCGGTCGTCCGGTGCACCGCCTGTCCGATGATCCGTTGGCGCGTGTTCAGGAAAACCCGGTCCTGGGCGACCAGGCCCCAGATCACCGAGCAGCTGAGCGACACGAGGCACAGGACACCCGCGCCGAAATTGAGGAAGTCCCGGACCCTGTCACCTCCGACCAGCACGAACACGGGTAGGAAGAGCAGGAAGGCAGCCGACGCAGCCCCATAGGCCGACCGGCCCGGCTTGGGGAGCGAGGTGTTACTACGACGAGGGTTCATGGGGGCAACTCCGAGCAGTTTCGGGAAAGCGGTCCCGCTGCCGCACTCTAAGTGGCTCCATACCGATGGGTACGAGGTTTGAGTTATTGCGTTGTTATCAAACGACAATGTGGCCGCTGTGATGTCCCTTAGTGGCTGTTACGCGAAGTAACCTTTGGCGTGGGTTCCGTTGGTGTCGAGTGTCTTCGGTGTGCTGGACGCAATCTGTGAGGAGCGGCACCCGGTGCCAATGAGGCATACGTAAGCGCGTCGCATCGTGCTCAACGGCTGCGGTACCCTAACGCCATGCGTGCCGTACGCCTTCTGCTTAGCGAGCCGCGCTGATCAGTCCCGACCACCGGGCGAATCGGTTGGTCGGAATCGGCGCGGCGTCCCCTCCTGTGCGAGGGGATTTTTCGTTTCTTGGATGTCACCGCCGCTGGCAGAGACGATCGATGGAGCTTTGAGGACCATGAGCGAGACGAACCCCGCTGCCACCGCTGCCATGTCGGCGGAAACAGCGCCGCACCGCTACACGGCCGCCATGGCGGCCGACATCGAGGCACGCTGGCAGGACTTCTGGGACGCCGAGGGCACCTACGAGGCGCCGAACCCGAGCGGTGACCTGGCCGGCGACCCGGAGCTGGCGGCCAGGCCCAAGAAGTTTCTCATGGACATGTTCCCGTATCCGTCCGGTGCGGGTCTGCACGTCGGTCACCCTCTGGGCTACATCGCCACCGACGTCTTCGCCCGCTTCCACCGGATGACCGGCCACAACGTCCTGCACACGCTGGGCTTCGACGCCTTCGGCCTGCCCGCCGAGCAGTACGCCGTGCAGACCGGCACGCACCCGCGCGTGTCCACCGAGGCCAACATCGAGAACATGAAGGTCCAGCTGCGCCGGCTGGGTCTGGGCCACGACAACCGCCGGTCGTTCGCCACGATCGACCCGGACTACTACAAGTGGACCCAGTGGATCTTCCTGCAGATCTTCAACTCCTGGTACGACGACGAGGCTGACAGGGCCCGCCCCATCTCCGAGCTGATCGCCCGGTTCGAGACCGGTGAGCGGGCCGTACCGGGCCACACGCGCGCGTGGCAGGAGCTGAGCGACACCGAGCGCGCCGACGTCCTGAGCGAGTTCCGCCTGGCGTACGCCTCCGACGCGCCGGTCAACTGGTGCCCCGGGCTGGGCACCGTGCTGGCCAACGAGGAGGTCACCGCCGACGGCCGCTCCGAGCGCGGCAACTTCCCCGTCTTCAAGGCCAAGCTGCGCCAGTGGAACATGCGGATCACCGCTTATGCCGACCGGCTGCTGGACGACCTGGACGCGCTGGACTGGCCCGAGGCGATCAAGCTGCAGCAGCGCAACTGGATCGGCCGCTCCGAGGGCGCCCGCGTCGACTTCCCGATCGACGGCGAGCGCGTCACGGTCTTCACCACGCGCCCGGACACCCTGTTCGGCGCGACCTACATGGTGCTGGCGCCCGAGCACCCGCTGGTCGAGAAGTTCACGCCCGACGCCTGGCCCGGGGGCACGCACGACGTGTGGACCGGCGGCCACGCGACCCCGGCCGAGGCCGTCGCCGCGTACCGCGCGCAGGCCGCCTCCAAGTCCGACGTCGAGCGGCAGGCCGAGGCCAAGGACAAGACCGGTGTCTTCATCGGCGCGTACGCGACCAACCCGGTCAACGGCGAGCAGGTCCCGGTCTTCATCGCCGACTACGTGCTGATGGGCTACGGCACCGGCGCGATCATGGCCGTACCCGCGGGCGACCAGCGCGACTTCGAGTTCGCGCGCGCCTTCGAGCTGCCGATCCACTGCATCGTCGAGCCGACCGACGGCCGCGGCACCGACACCTCCACGTGGGTGGACGCCTTCGCGTCGTACGACGCGAAGATCATCAACTCCGCCAACGACGAGGTCTCGCTGGACGGCCTGGGCGTCGCCGACGCCAAGGCGCGCATCATCGAGTGGCTGGAGTCCAAGGGCGTCGGCGAGGGCACCGTCAACTTCCGGCTGCGCGACTGGCTGTTCAGCCGGCAGCGCTACTGGGGCGAGCCCTTCCCGATCGTCTACGACGAGGACGGCATCGCCCACTCCCTGCCCGAGTCGATGCTGCCGCTGGAGCTGCCGGAGGTCGAGGACTACTCGCCGCGCACCTTCGACCCGGACGACGCCGACACCGTGCCCGAGACCCCCCTGTCACGCAACGAGGACTGGGTCAACGTCACCCTGGACCTGGGTGACGGACGGGGCCCCCGCCCGTACCGCCGTGAGACCAACACCATGCCCAACTGGGCCGGTTCCTGCTGGTACGAGCTGCGTTACCTGGACCCGCACAACGACCAGAAGCTGGTCGACCCGGAGATCGAGCAGTACTGGATGGGCCCCCGCGAGGGCCAGCCGCACGGCGGCGTCGACCTGTACGTCGGCGGCGCCGAGCACGCCGTACTGCACCTGCTGTACGCGCGCTTCTGGTCCAAGGTGCTGCACGACCTGGGTCACGTCTCCTCGGCCGAGCCGTTCCACAAACTGTTCAACCAGGGCATGATCCAGGCCTACGTCTACCGTGACAGCCGTGGCATCGCGGTGCCCGCCGCCGAGGTGGAGGAGCGCGACGGCGCGTACTACTACCAGGGCGAGAAGGTCTCCCGGCTGCTGGGCAAGATGGGCAAGTCCCTGAAGAACGCGGTCACTCCGGACGAGATCTGCGAGGAGTACGGCGCGGACACCCTGCGCCTGTACGAGATGGCGATGGGCCCGCTGGACGTGTCCCGGCCGTGGGACACGCGCGCGGTGGTGGGCCAGTTCCGGCTGCTGCAGCGGCTGTGGCGCAACGTCGTCGACGAGACGACCGGCTCCCTGTCGGTGGCCGACACCGAGCCCGACGAGGACACGCTGCGTGCCCTGCACAAGGCGATCGACGGGGTGCGCCAGGACCTGGAGGGCATGCGGTTCAACACCGCCATCGCCAAGGTCACCGAGCTGAACAACCACCTGACCAAGGCGGGCGGCGATGTGCCGCGCTCCGTCGCCGAGCGGCTGGTGCTGCTGGTCGCGCCGCTGGCCCCGCACATCGCCGAGGAGCTGTGGCGCAGGCTGGGACACACCGACTCGGTCGTCCACCAGGACTTCCCGGTCGCCGACCCGGCGTACACCGTCGACGAGAGTGTGACCTGCGTCGTGCAGATCAAGGGCAAGGTCAAGGCACGGCTGGAGGTCTCCCCGTCGATCTCCGACGACGAGCTGGAGAAGGTCGCGCTGGCCGACGAGAAGGTCGTGGCGGCGCTGGACGGCGCCGGGATCCGCAAGGTGATCGTGCGGGCGCCGAAGCTGGTGAACATCGTTCCGGCGTAGGTTACGGCGGCGCCGGCCGCTACTCGGGGTAGTCCCCTACGGGCAGGTTCGGGGTTCTTCTGGAACTCAGGGCCTGCCCGTAGCGTTTACCGTTGAAGAGCGGCGCGGAGCGTGCCGACGGTCGGAGGAGGAGCTGGTGGAAGCAGTGATCGCAGTTGTCGCCCTGCTTTTCGTGCTCTTTGTGGTGCTCGGTGCCTATGCCACGGTGAAGGTGGTAGGTGCCGCCAAGCGCGGAGTGGACCGCACCATCACCCAGGCCCGTCGTACGGTCGAGGACCACACCCTGCGTGCCAAGTCCTTCGCCCACCTCGGCCCGTCCGGCGAGATCGCCCAACTGCGGCTCAAGCTGCGCACGTCGATGCGCGCCACCCAGGAGGCCCTGCACGCGGGCGTGGCCGAGGACGAGTCCCTCAAGGAGTCCATCGGCCTCTTCGAGCGGCTCAGCGCGCACGGGCACGAACTGGACGCCGAGCTCCGGCGCCTGGAGTCCGAGCCCGACAAGTCCACGCTCGGCGAGCGGCTGCCCGGCCTGCGCGAGCGCACCGAGCGGATCACCCAGTCGGCGGACTCGCTGCGCTGGGCGGCCCGCGACCGGGCCCGGCGCTTCGCCGACGACGACCTGGACTCGCTGAGCACGCAGATCGACGTCGAGGCCGGCGCCCTGCGGCACTGGACGACCGCGGAACCCAGCCCCGGCTCGGCCACACCGCCGCCCCCGTGGCCGGAGGCCCCGGCCGCTGCCGGCGGCACTGCCCAGCAGGCCTGGACCGACACGCCCCAGGCACGCCCCGCCGAGGAGGCCACACGGCCCGCCATCACTCCGCCGAGTGCGCGCCCGACGTACCCCTGGCAGAAGAAGGCCCGCCCCGAGACCACGACTTGATCCGGACACGGGCACCCAGGTGAGAGGGCCCGGGCTGCCGCCGGGGCGCTACGCCAGGTAACCTCCAGCTCATGTCCCGCCATGTCGCGATCGTCACCGATTCAACGGCCTACCTGCCGCCGCGGACGATGGAGCGCCACGGCATCACCGCGGTGCCGCTGACCGTGGTTCTCGGCGACCGGGCGCTCGAGGAGGGCACCGAGATCTCGACCCGTTCCCTGGCCCAGGCACTGCAGAAGCGGCGCTCCGTCACCACCTCGCGGCCGAGCCCCCAGGTGTTCGCGGAGACCTACCGCAAGGCCGCCGAGGCCGGCGCCACCGGCATCGTCTCCCTGCACCTGTCCGCCGAACTCTCCGGCACGCACGACGCGGCGGTCGTGGCGGCGCGCGAGGCTCCGGTGCCGGTGCGGGTGGTGGACACCGGGATGATCGCCATGGCCCTCGGGTTCTGCGCGCTCGCCGCGGCCGAGGTCGCGGAGTCGGGCGGCACGGTGGACGAGGCCGTCACGGCCGCGGAGAAGCGGGCCGCGGGCACCTCCGCCTACTTCTACGTCGACACCCTCGACTATCTGCGTCGCGGCGGCCGGATCGGCGCCGCGCAGGCCCTCTTCGGTTCCGCGCTCGCGGTGAAGCCGTTGCTGCAGCTCCAGGGCGGCCGGATCGAGCCCCTGGAGAAGGTGCGGACGGCGTCCAAGGCCATCGCCCGCCTCGAGGAGATCGTGGCGGACCGGGCCGGCAGCGCCAAGGTCGACATCGCCGTGCACCATCTCGCCGCCCCCGAGCGGGCGTCGGCCCTGGCGGACCGGCTGCGGGTGCGGGTGCCGGGGCTGGCCGATCTGCATGTGAGCGAAGTCGGTGCGGTGATCGGGGCGCATACGGGACCCGGGTTGCTGGGGGTTGTGGTCTCGCCGCGCTGAGGCCGGCGAGCCGGGGGCCTTGGCACGCGGTGTGGAGAGGTGCGGAAAAGTGCCGGCCGGCGAAGCGTTGTCGCTCGTGAGGGTGACGGAGTTTTCCACAACCCGGCGGTAATCCCCGGGAATTGACCAAGATCATCGCGGCAGGGCCGATGTGACCGATCCTCGGCGCATGGCACTTCGATCACGCTCACGCACAGCGAATCCCACCAGCGGCCCCGGACGTGGCCCCTCCTCCGACGGGCGCACCCGCCACCGCCGGGCACCGGCCCGCGGCGGCCGTGCCCGCCACCGGCACGCCTCCGCGGACGAACTCAGGCGGCGCGCCGAGGCGTTGTTCGCCGAACGCGCGGGGGAGTGGCGGGAGTCGGGGAAGAGTCCGCCGGGGGGTGGGGAGGCGGGCGTGGTTGGTGAAGCGGGGGGCGCGGGCGGTGGAGCGCGGGCTGGGGATGGTGGAGCGCGGGCTGGGGATGGTGGAGCGCGGGCTGGGGATGGTGAAGTGCGGGCTGCGGATGGTGGAGCGCGGGCTGGGGATGGTGGAGCGCGGGCTGGGGATGGTGGCGACGGGAGTCCGGGTGCGAGTTCGGCTGTCGGGAGTACGGGGGCGAGCCCGGTTGCGTCGAGTGGCGGCGTGGACGGGGAGTGGGTGTCCGGGGAGGGCCCCGGCGGTCGGGCGGGGTCTCGCGATGATGTGGCTGGGGGAGCGGCGGCTGGGGCGGATGGTGTGGGGACGGGGAGTTCGGCGGGGGCGGGGAGTTCGGCGTGTGGGGGAGATGCGAGTGTCGGATCGACCGAGCCGGGTGGGCCCGGTGGGCCCGGTGGGCCCTGTGGGCCCTGTGGGTCCGGTGGGTCCGGTGAACGATGTAGGCCGGGTGGGTCTGGTGGAACAGGTGGGTCGACTGGGCTGGCCGGGCCTGCTGGGCCGGTTGGATCCGCAGGACCTGTTGGATCAGCTGGGCCGGTGAGGACACCTGGGGCGCTGGAGCCGCCTGGGGCGCTGGGGCCGCCGGTGTCGCCGGGGTTGCCGGGGTTGCCGGGGTCGCCGGTGTCGCCAAGGGCGGTCGGGTCTGCTGGACCGGTTGGAGCAGCCGGGGCGGTTGGATCGGGTCAGGTGGGCGGCCCAGCCGGACCGATGGGATCAGTTGGATCGGCTCAGCCGGTTGGGCCGGTTGGGCGGGTTAGGCAGGTCGGGCGGTTCCCCGAGGGCCTCGCCCATGCTGCCGCCGAAGACGGTGGAGCCGTCGAACCGGTGGCGCCGATCGGATCGGTGGGATCGTTCGAGCCGCTCGGGTCGGCTGGACAAGTTGGTTCGGCTGGACCAGTCGGACCAGGCGGACCGGCCGGACCGGTGGGATCGCTCGACTCTGTGGAATCGGCCGGACCGTTCGGATCGTTCGGATCGGTCGGATCGGTCGGATCGGTCGGATCGGTGGAAGCGCGTGGATCGGCTGGGTTGGCTGTCGGGGAGGTCGAGGCAGTCAGGAGCGGTGGGGCCGGCCTTGAGGCGGGACTCGGCGAGGTGGGGCGGCGGCGGATGTGGGCCGGGTTTGCTCTGCGGGAGCGGATGCCGGTGTGGGTGCAGACGAGGTGTGGTCTGGAGCGACGGAGCGTGCTCGCGCTCTCCGTGTTGCTCGTGATCGCCGCGGTCTTCGCCGTGCAGCACTTCTGGGCGGGCCGGACCGAGCCAGTCCGGGCGCCCGAGGTGGTGCGTGGGGCGGCTCCGTACGAGGAGGGACACCACCGCGGCGAGCAGGCGGAGCCGAGCGCCTCGACCGGTGCGCCGAACGCCGTGGGGACGGCGGGGGTCGAGATCGTCGTGGACGTCGGCGGCAAGGTTCGTGAGCCGGGCATCCACCGGCTGCCGGCCGGTTCGCGAGTCGCCGACGCGTTGCGCGCGGCAGGTGGGGTGCGTCCCGGTACGAACACCGACGGTCTCAACCGTGCCAGGTTCCTCGTGGACGGAGAACAGGTGATCGTCGGGGCTCCTGCCGCCGCGATGCCTGGCTCGGGAGGTACCGGAGGCACGGGTGCGGGGGGCCCGTCCGGTTCGGTCGGCTCGGTGGGGGGAGCGGCACCGGCTGCCCCTGTCTCCCTCAACACGGCCACCGCGGACCAGCTCGACACGCTGCCGGGCGTCGGCCCGGTGCTGGCGCAGCACATCATCGACTACCGCACCCAGCATGGGGGCTTCCGTTCGGTGGACGAACTGCGTGAGGTCAACGGCATCGGCGACCGCCGCTTCGCCGATCTGCGGAATCTCGTACGGCCATGAGGCAGGCCTCCCACGTGCCGACCGGGCACGACGCAGTGGATGCCGACCCCGGCCATGAACCCCGTTCCGGTCGTGAACCCAGCCCGGGCCGCACCTCCGCCGTCCACACGGCCTCCGGGAAACGGCTGGGAGACGCTCACCCCCGACAGGAAGGACCGACGGATCTACGTCTCGTACCGCCCGCGCTCACGGCCTGGGCGACGGCCGCGTTGACGCTGAACGCCTCAGGGCGGTGGGCCACCGCCCTCGCGGTGGGGTGTCTCGTGGCAGCCGGTGTACTCCTGGTGTCCGGGCGGGCGCGCGCCCGGCCCGCGCGCGTCACCTGGCCCCGTGCCTCGGTCGCCGCCGTGCTGCTCTGTGTCGGAGCGGCAGCCGTGTCCGCCGGGCTCCACGGAGCCGATCTGCGGCGGGGTCCGGTGCCCGCGCTGGCACGGCAGTACGCCACGGCGACCGCTGAGGTCGAGGTGACCTCCGATCCCCGGCTCACCCGGCCCCGGATCAGGGGAAACCACGCGGCGCCGGTCTCTGTGCTGCTCAACGGCGAGGTACGACGTGTCGAGATGGCGCATGGGTCGGTGGTGGCGACGCGCACGCCGGTGCTGATGATCGTCGATGTGGGTTCGGGGGCCGGGAGAGCGTGGAGCGGGGCGTCGGGCGGGCGGGCCTCCGCGGACGGGCCGGGCCGGTCGCCGTGGCTCGGGCTGTTGCCGTCCACGCGGCTGCGGGTGACCGCGCGGCTGGCGCCGGCCGTGGTGGGCGGCGACCGGGTCGCGGCAGTGCTGCGAGTGCGGGGCCGGGCGGCGCCGGAGGTGGTGCAGGAGCCGTCGGGGGCGCAGCGGTTCGCGGGCCGGCTGCGCGCGGGGCTGCGGGAGGCCACGGACGGGCTGTCGGCGGACGCGCGGGCGCTGTTGCCGGGGCTGGTCGTCGGGGACACCGCGCGGATCACCCCGGAACTGGACGAGGCCTTCAAGGAGACCGACCTCGCGCACATCCTGGCCGTCTCCGGGAGCAACCTCACCATCATCCTCGCCCTGCTCGTCGGCCCGCCCGGCCTGGCCCAGCTCGCCGAGCGCCGCGGACTCGCGCCCCGCCTGGGCATCTCGCTCCGGACGACCGCACTGCTGGGCGGGGTGCTCACCCTCGTGTTCGTCGTCGTGTGCAGGCCGGACCCGAGTGTGCTGAGGGCTGCCGCCTGCGGAGCCGTCGCTCTGCTCGCGCTCGCGACCGGACGCCGCCGGTCGCTGATCCCGGCGCTTGCGACGGCCGTCCTGCTGCTGGTGCTGTACGACCCGTGGCTGGCCCGGAGTTACGGCTTCCTGCTCTCCGTCCTGGCCACCGGCGCACTGCTCACGCTGGCACCCCGCTGGAGCCTCGCCCTGCGACGGCGCCGAGTTCCGCCGAGACTGGCGGAGGCGCTGGCGGCGGCGGCAGCCGCGCAGGCCCTGTGCGCGCCGGTCGTCGCCGTGCTGTCGGCGCGGGTCAGCCTGGTGGCGGTGCCGTGCAACATCCTCGTGGAGTTCGCGGTCGCGCCGGCCACGGTGCTGGGCTTCGCCGCGTTGGCCACGGCGCCCGTGGTGATGCCGGTGGCGAAGGCACTGGCCTGGTGCGCGAGTTGGCCGACGGAGTGGATCGCGGAGATCGCCCGAACGGGCGCGGCGCTGCCCGGCGCAGGAGTGGACTGGCCGGCCAGCTGGGGTGGGGCGGCGCTGCTCCTCCTCGTCACCGTGGCCGTCCTGCTCACAGGCCGGCGACTGCTGGGACATCCCTGGCTGTGCGCCGCCTGCGCGCTGCTGGCCCTGCTGGCCGTCGTGCAGCCGCCGCCGCTGACCCGGGTGATCACGGGCTGGCCGCCGCCGGGTTGGCGGCTGGCGATGTGTGACGTGGGCCAGGGCGACGCGACGGTGCTCGTGGCCGGCGAGGGCACGGGCGTGGTCGTGGACGCGGGCCCCGATCCGGCACTCGTCGACCACTGTCTGCGAGCGCTCGGAATCACCAGGATCCCCCTGGTCGTGCTGACCCACTTCCACGCCGACCATGTGGCGGGGCTGCCCGGAGTACTGCGGGGACGGTCCGTCGGGGCGATCGAGACGACCGGCTACGAAGAGCCCGCGGACCAGGCCGGGTTCGTACGGAGGGAGGCGGCGGCGCGGCGTATTCCCGTGACCCGTGGCGTGGCCGGGGAGCGGCGGCGGACCGGGGCGCTGTCCTGGGAGGTGCTGTGGCCGCCGCCGAGCCCGGTGCCGGAGCCGGAGGGGCCGAACGACGCGAGCGTGGCCCTGCTCGTCAGATCGGCCGGGCTGCGGTTTCTGCTCCTCGGGGACCTCGAACCTCCGGCACAGCAGGCGCTGTTGAGGTCCCCCGCAGGTGCGCGGCTGGGCGGGATGGACGTGCTCAAGGTCGCCCACCACGGCTCTGCGTACCAGGACCCGGAGCTGATACGCCGGGTGGCCCCGCGGCTGGCGCTCATCTCTTGCGGTGCCGACAACCCGTACGGACACCCTGCTCCCAGCACGGTCGCGGCGCTGCGGGCGGGAGGTGCGGTGGTGCTGCGTACGGACCGGGACGGGGCTGTCGCAGTAGCGGGGAGCACGGGTGCGGGTACGGGTCCCGGGGAGCTTCGGGTGGCGCGAGACTGAGGTCATGAACTCCGCACAGGTTGACGCCTACCTTCGCCGTCTGGGAATCGAAGGGTCGGCGTGGCCCGCCGGCGCCGACGGCGTCCCGAGCGCCACCATCGGCGTGCTGCGCGATCTGCACCTGCGCCATCTGCAGACCGTGCCCTTCGAGAACCTGTCGGTCCATCTCGGGGAGGAGATCGTGCTGGAGGAGAAGCGGCTGCTGGACAAGGTGGTGGGTGCGCGGAGGGGAGGGTTCTGTTACGAGCTCAACGGAGTGTTCGGGCTGTTGCTCACCGCGCTCGGGTTCGACGTCACGCTGCTCGCGGCGCGGGTGTACGGGGAGGAGGGGCGGCTCGGGATTCCGTACGACCATGTCGCGCTGCGGGTGCGGACCGTGGACGGGGGTGAGTGGCTGGCCGACGTCGGGTTCGGGGCGCACAGCCACTATCCGCTGGCGTTCGGGGCGCGGGGGGAGCAGGAGGATCCCGGTGGCACGTTCCGGATCGTCGAGGCGGGGCCGGACGCGGCCGGGGTTCGGGCGGCGGGGGCGGCGGATCTGGATGTCGTCATGGACGGCAGGGCTGAATACCGGTTGGAGGTGCGGCCACGGGAGCTCGGGGACTTCGTGGTCGGGGCCTGGTGGCACAGCACCTCACCCCGGTCGCACTTCACGCGGTCGCTGGTCTGCTCGCGGGTCACGGAGGACGGGGGACGGATCACGCTCAGCGGGCGTCGCTTCAAGGTGACGGGGAGCGACGGGACGCGGCAGGAGCGTGGGCTGGAGACGGACGAGGAGGTGCTGGAGGTGTATCGGGAGCGGTTCGGCGTCGAACTCGACCGGGTGCCGGTGGTGCGGAGTGCCGACCGGAGCGGGTGATTCTTGCCGGGGGGAGGGGAGGGGAGGGGAGGGAGGCTCGGTTCGGTCGGGCAGGGTGCCTGACAATGGCTCCGTGAGTGATGTGAGACATGTGCTGGTGCTGCCCGACCGGGATGCGGCGGAGGAGGTGGCCGAGGCGCTGCGGGAGCGGTTCGGGGTCGACGAGGAGCCGCGGCTTGTGCGGGATGCGCTGGCCGGGGAGGACGATGCGGAAGACGCGCAGTGGCTGGTGGTGCTCCGGGATGACGGGGAGCGGTTGGATCCTCGCCAGCTGGACGAGTTCGCAGGTGAATGGGACGGGTGGCGGGAGGAGCCGTAGCCCCGAGGCGGGGGCGGAGCAGGGCCGGGGACTGATGGTGCGCGGCGCTGGGGCGGCACGGGTGGGCGCGGACGGCACCCCGCCGGGCGGGCGAGCCGCGCGACCCACGCACGACCACCCGCGGCCTGACGGACGGCTCCGCTGTCAGTGGCCCGTGCCATGCTGTACGCGATGGCCAGGAAGACTGCTGAAGACGACCCTCTCGCCGCCGTGACGCTTGCCGTCGGCCAGGAGGAGCTGCTGCTCGACCGCGCTGTGCGGGAGGTGGTGGTGGCTGCCAGGGCGGCGGATGCGGATACCGACGTGCGGGACCTGACGCCGGATCAGTTGCAGCCTGGGACGCTTGCGGAGCTGACCAGCCCGTCGCTCTTCGCGGAGCGGAAGGTTGTCGTCGTACGCAATGCGCAGGATCTGTCGGCCGACACGATCAAGGACGTGAAGGCGTATCTCGGGGCGCCCGCCGAGGAGATCACGCTGGTGCTGCTGCACGCAGGCGGGGCCAAGGGCAAGGGGCTGCTGGATGCCGCGCGCAAGGTGGGGGCGCGGGAGGTGGCGTGCCCGAAGATGACGAAGCCGGCGGACCGGCTGGCGTTCGTGCGGGGCGAGTTCCGGACGATCGGGCGGTCGGCGACGCCCGAGGCCTGTCAGGCGCTCGTGGACTCGATCGGGAGTGATCTGCGGGAGCTGGCCTCCGCCGTGTCCCAGCTCGCCGCCGACGTCGAGGGGACCATCGACGAGGCCGTCGTCGGGCGGTACTACACCGGGCGGGCCGAGGCGTCGAGCTTCACCGTCGCGGACCGGGCGGTGGAGGGGCGGGTCGCCGAGGCGCTGGAGGCGCTCAGGTGGTCGCTGGCGACGGGGGTCGCGCCGGTGTTGATCACCAGCGCGTTGGCGCAGGGCGTGCGGGCCATCGGCAAGCTGTCCTCAGCACGAGGAGGCCGTCCCGCCGATCTCGCGCGGGAACTCGGGATGCCGCCGTGGAAGATCGACCGGGTGCGGCAGCAGATGCGGGGGTGGACGCCGGACGGAGTTGCCTTCGCGCTGCGGGCCGTGGCCGAGGCCGACGCCGGGGTGAAGGGCGGCGGGGACGACCCCGAGTACGCCCTGGAGAAGGCGGTCGTAGCGATCGCGCGGGCGGCGCGGTCCAGGGGACGGGCGTGATCCGGAGGACGGGCACGGTCCGGAGGGCGGGCTTGGTCGCGGAGGTGCTGGTGCGGTCCAGGGGACGGGCGTAATCCGGAGGGCGGGCACGGTCCGGAGGGCGGGCTTGGTCGCGGAGGTGCTGGTGCGGTCCAGGGGACGGGCGTAATCCGGAGGGCGGGCACGGTCCGGAGGGCGGG
>NZ_JBVIPA010000028.1:0-856 GCF_055578365.1 Streptomyces sp. NPDC033131 | reverse complement strand
GGCTTGGTCGCGGAGGTGCTGGTGCGGTCCAGGGGACGGGCGTGATCCGGAGGGCGGGTGTGGTCCGGAGGGCGGGCACGGTCCGGAGGGCGGGCTTGGTCGCGGAGGTGCTGGTGCGGTCCAGGGGACGGGCGTGATCCGGAGGGCTGGCGTGACCCGGAGGGCGGGCTTGGTCGCGGCGGGCTGCCACAGGTCAGAGGACGGCGTGATCCGGAGGACCGGTCTGATCAAGTAGCTCTTCCCTCCCACAGGAGGAGAATCGTGCGTATCAGCCGTCCATCGCCGGATCAGGAAAGGTGGCGATCGCCGTGGCTGAACACCCGCACGCCATGCTCGTCCGCAAGGGCTACGAGGCCTTCCAGCGCGGGGACATGGACACTCTGCGTTCGATGATGACCGGGGACTGCACCCACCACGTACCCGGTTCGCACCCGCTCTCGGGGGACTACAAGGGAGTCGACTCGATCTTCGACGGGTACTACGGCCGGCTCTACTCGGAGACGGACGGGTCGTTCCGTGTCGAGTTGCTCAACGTGTTCGTCGATGGCCGCGGGCACGCCGTCTCCGTGCACCGCTTCACCGCCGACCGGGGCGACAAGCACATCGACGAACGCGGGGGCATCGTCTTCCGGATCGTCGGGGACAAGATGACCGACCTCGACGAGTGCGTCGAAGACATGGAGAAGGGCGACGCGTTCTGGTCGTGACTGCCTGTCGGCCGCGCGGGCATGCCATGCCGAAGGCCCCGCCGCCGCCCTGGGGGCGGATTCTAGGGATCGTCGCAACACGTGATTGGTTGTGTCAGACGGCGAGCAGTTTATGCAGGCGCTCGGCTGGGGTTTCCCAGCCGAGCGTC
>NZ_JBVIPA010000027.1:0-142341 GCF_055578365.1 Streptomyces sp. NPDC033131 | reverse complement strand
GGGGGGACCCCCATCGCGGCCGCTCCGGCGCCTTGCGATGCACGGCACCAGACCACGCGACCTGATCGGACGCTCATAGTGAAAGGACCCCTAAGCCTCCCGGCGCACCTCGACCACCCGGAAGCGGTTGGCCACGAACGCGCCGTCGGTGAGGGCCGCGTTCGCCGCCGGGTTGCCGCCCGAGCCGTGGAAGTCGGAGAACGCGGCGGTCTGGTTGACGTACACCCCGCCCGTGAGGTTCAGCGACAACTGGGCTGCCTCCTCCAGGCAGACCTCCTGAAGGGCCTGTTCGACCTCCTCGTCGGTGGTGTAGGCGCCGACCGTCATCGCGCCCTTCTCGCGGATGGTGCGCCGCAGCAGCTCCACCGCGTCCGCCGACGAGTCGACCGCGACGGCGAAGGAGACCGGCCCGAAGCACTCGCTCATGTAGGCGGCCTCGTCGTCGGTGCCCTCCCAGTACTTCCGCGCGCCGTCCAGCTTCACGATGACGGGCGTGCGGACGACGGCCTGCGGGAACTCCGCGTTGCTGATCTCCCGCGAGGCGAGGGCGACTTCGCCGAGACCGGCCGCGGCCTCCAGGCGGGCCTTGACGTCCGGGTTGACGATCGCGCCGAGCAGGGCGTTCGCGCGCGCGTCGTCGCCGAGCAGGCCGTCGACCGAGCGGGCGAGGTCGGCGACGACCTCGTCGAAGGTCCGGGGGCCTTCCTCGGTGCGGATGCCGTCGCGCGGGACGAGCAGGTTCTGCGGGGTGGTGCACATCTGGCCGCTGTACAGGGACAGCGAGAAGGCCAGGTTGGACAGCATCCCCTTGTAGTCGTCCGTGGAGTGGACCACCACCGTGTTGACGCCGGCCTTCTCCGTGTAGACCTGCGCCTGGCGGGCGTTGGCCTCCAGCCAGTCACCGAACTCCGTCGAGCCGGTGTAGTCGATGATCCGGATCTCGGGGCGGGTGGCCAGGGTCTTGGCGATGCCCTCACCCGGCCGCTCGGCGGTCAGCGCCACCAGGTTCGGGTCGAAGCCGGTCTCGGCGAGCACCTGGCGCGCGACCTGAACGGTCAGCGCGAGGGGCAGCACCGCGCGCGGGTGGGGCTTGACGAGGACCGCGTTACCGGTGGCCAGGGAGGCGAACAGGCCCGGATAGCCGTTCCACGTCGGGAAGGTGTTGCAGCCGATGACCAGCGCGATGCCGCGCGGGACCGGCGTGAACCGCTTGGTGAGCGCCAGCGGGTCGCGCTTTCCCTGCGGTTTGGTCCACTCTGCCGTGTCGGGGGTGCGGACCTGCTCCACGTACGCGTACGCCACCGCCTCCAGGCCGCGGTCCTGCGCGTGCGGGCCGCCCGCCTGGAACGCCATCATGAACGCCTGGCCGGAGGTGTGCATGACCGCGTGTGCGAACTCGTGGGTCCGGTCGCTGATGCGCTTGAGGATCTCCAGGCACACCACCGCGCGCATCTCCGCGCCCGCGTCACGCCAGGCCTTCTGCCCGGCCTTCATGGCGGGCAGCAGCTCGTCCACGTCCGCGTGCGGGTAGCTCACGCCCAGCTCGACGCCGTACGGCGAGACCTCGCCGCCCACCCAGTCGTCCGTGCCGGGCTGGCCGAGGTCGATGCGGGTGCCCAGGAGGGCGTCGAAGGCCGCCTTGCCCGCCGCCATGTCCAGGCTGCCGTTCTCGCCGTACGCCTTGGGGTGCTCGGGGTGCGGGGACCAGTACGCGCGGGTGCGGATCGCTTCCAGCGTCTGGTCGAGGGTGGGCCGGTGCTTGGCGATCAGATCGTGCGCGGTGAGTTCGGCGGCCATGCGGGACCAACTCCTCGTCTCAAGAACTCTTCGTCGAGCTCATGACCTGGGCAGAAACATGGGCAGGAACAGCCAGTCAGAGTTAGAGTAACCGAACGATCGGTCGGTACAAGGGGGTCCGCCGCATCTGTGGAAAACCCCGTGCGGGAGGATCGCGCACATGACAGCACTCGACCTCAGCAGCCCCGTGGCCGTCGTCGGCACCGGCACCATGGGCCAGGGCATCGCCCAGGTCGCGTTGGTCGCCGGCCATTCCGTACGCCTGTACGACGCCGCCCCCGGCCGGGCGCAGGAGGCGGCCGACGCGATCGGCGCCCGCCTGGACCGGCTCGTCGAGAAGGACCGGCTCGGCGGCGCGGACCGGGACGCCGCCCGCGCCCGCCTGCTGCCCGCACGGGACCTCGCCGACCTCGCCGACTGCGCCCTGGTCGTCGAGGCCGTCCTGGAGCGGCTGGACGCCAAGCAGGAGCTGTTCCGCGCGCTGGAGGACATCGTCGGCGAGGACTGTCTGCTCGCCACCAACACCTCGTCCCTGTCGGTCACCGCGATCGGCGGCGCCCTGCGCAACCCGGGCCGCCTGGTGGGCCTGCACTTCTTCAACCCCGCACCACTGCTGCCCCTCGTGGAGGTCGTCTCCGGGTTCGCCACCGACGTCACGTCGGCCACGCGCGCGTACGAGATGGCCCGCGCCTGGGGGAAGACCCCGGTCGCCTGCGCCGACACCCCGGGCTTCATCGTCAACCGCATCGCCCGGCCCTTCTACGCCGAGGCCTTCGCGGTCCACGAGGCCCAGGGCGCCGAACCGGCCACCATCGACGCGGTCCTGCGCGAGTGCGGCGGCTTCAAGATGGGCGCCTTCGAACTCACCGACCTCATCGGCCAGGACGTCAACGAGTCGGTCACCCACTCCGTGTGGCAGGCCTTCTTCCAGGACGTGCGCTTCGCGCCGTCGCTCGCCCAGCGCCGCCTGGTCGAGTCGGGCCGGCTCGGCCGCAAGACCGGACACGGCTGGTACGACCACTCCGAGGACGCCGACCGCCCCGAACCGCACACCGCGGAGCCGGCCCAGCCGCCCGCGTACGTCGCCGCCGAGGGCGATCTGGGCCCGGCCTCCGAACTGCTCAACCTGATCCGCGAGGCGGGCATCCCGGTCCGCGAGGACGAAGAGGACCACGGCACCCGCCTGGTCCTGCCGAGCGGCGGCCAGCTCGCCCTCGCCGACGGACAGACCTCGGTCGAGTTCCGGGACGTCGTCTACTTCGACCTCGCGCTCGACTACCGGCGGGCCACCCGCATCGCCCTGTCCGCCTCCCAGGACACCTCCCAGCAGACCCTCGCCGAGGCCACCGGCCTCTTCCAGGCGCTCGGCAAGCAGGTCAGCGTCATCGGTGACGTCCCAGGCATGATCGTCGCCCGGACGGTCGCGCGCATCGTCGACCTCGCGCACGACGCCGTCGCCAAGGGCGTGGCCACCAAGGAGGACATCGACACCGCCATGCGGCTCGGGGTCAACTACCCCCTCGGCCCCTTCGAGTGGAGCCGCAGGCTCGGCCGCAACTGGGCCTACGCCCTCCTCGACGACCTGCACATGCGTGACCCCTCCGGGCGCTACGCACCGTCCCTCGCGCTGTACCGCCACGCGTACGCGACCGACAAGCGGGAGGGCAGCACCTCATGACCACCGCCAAGCGCGACACGTACACCCCGCAGACGCTGCTGTCCGTCGCCGTCCAGGTCTTCAACGAGCGCGGCTACGACGGCACCTCCATGGAGCACCTCTCCAAGGCGGCCGGCATCTCCAAGTCGTCGATCTACCACCACGTCTCCGGCAAGGAGGAGCTGCTGCGCCGCGCCGTGAGCCGCGCGCTGGACGGCCTCTTCGGGATCCTCGACGAGGAGCCCGCGCGCGTGGGGAGCGCCGCGGAGTGTCTGGAGTACGTCGTACGGCGCATGGTGGAGGTGCTCATAGCCGAGCTGCCGTACGTGACCCTGCTGCTGCGCGTGCGCGGCAACACCGGCACCGAGCGGTGGGCCCTGGAGCGGCGCCGCGACTTCGACCACCGGGTCGCCGAGCTGCTGAAGGCGGCGGCGGCCGACGGGGACGTGCGCGGCGACGTGGAGGTACGGCTCGCGACGCGGCTCGTCTTCGGGATGATCAACTCGATCGTGGAGTGGTACCGGCCGGACGGGCGGGGCATGAACGAGCGCGAGGTCGCCGACGCCGTCGCACGGTTGGTGTTCTCGGGGCTTCGCGAGGAGCGCTGACGTCAGCCCTGCGGCTCCAGGTCCTCCTCCTCGAAGACCAGCAGGGTGCGCGTACTGAGCACCTCGGGAATCGCCTGGAGCCGGGTCAGCACCAGCTCGCGCAGCGCCCTGTTGTCGGAGGTGTGCACCAGCAGCAGGACGTCGAAGTCGCCGCCCACCAGGGCGATGTGGGAGGCGCCGGGCAGTTGCCTGAGCTGTTCCCGCACCGTGCGCCAGGAGTTCTGGACGATCTTCAGGGTGACGTACGCCGAAGTGCCCTGGCCCGCGCGTTCGTGGTTGACGCGGGCCCCGAAGCCGCGGATCACGCCGTCCTCGATGAGGCGGTTGATGCGGGCGTAGGCATTGGCGCGCGAGACATGGACGCGTTCGGCGACCGACCTTATGGACGCGCGGCCGTCCGCCTGGAGCATCTGCAGGATGTCCAGATCGATCGCGTCGAGGGGACGCGCGGGTGGCTCGGGGCCGCTGCCTTCCGGGCGCTCGGCCATTTGTTCAGATGCCACGTGCCCCCGCCTCTCCGCCATGGACGCACTGCGTTCATTTGAGGCTGTGGAGAACCGTTTGTCCACAGCCTGCGGGTGCCAGTAGCCAAAATGTGCCGACGACCGAACAATCGGTAGGTGAGGCGCATCACATCCGTGGCGCGCCTGAAGCCGCTCCCACGAGGAGGTGCCGTCATGACGGTCATGGAGCAGCGGGGCGCCTACAAGCCGACCCCGCCGCCCGCCTGGCAGCCGCGCACGGACCCCGCGCCGCTGCTGCCCGACGCACGTCCGTACCGCGTGCTCGGCACCGAGGCGGCCGCGCAGGCCGATCCCGGGCTGCTGCGCCGGCTCCACGCCGAGCTGGTGCGCGGCCGCCGGTACAACGCGCAGGCCACCGCACTCACCAAGCAGGGCCGTCTGGCGGTCTACCCGTCCAGCACCGGCCAGGAGGCCTGTCAGGTCGCCGCGGCGCTGGTCCTGGAGGACCGCGACTGGCTCTTCCCCAGCTACCGCGACACCCTCGCGGCCGTCGCCCGCGGCCTCGACCCCGTGCAGGCCCTCACCCTGCTGCGCGGCGACTGGCACACCGGCTACGACCCGCGCGAGCACCGCGTGGCCCCCCTGTGCACCCCGCTCGCCACCCAGCTCCCGCACGCCGTCGGCCTCGCGCACGCCGCCCGCCTCAAGGGCGACGACGTGGTCGCGCTGGCGATGGTCGGCGACGGCGGCTCCAGCGAGGGCGACTTCCACGAGGCGCTGAACTTCGCCGCCGTCTGGCAGGCCCCGGTCGTCTTCCTCGTCCAGAACAACGGCTTCGCGATCTCCGTCCCGCTCGCCAAGCAGACCGCGGCCCCGTCGCTGGCCCACAAGGCCGTCGGCTACGGCATGCCCGGCCGCCTGGTCGACGGCAACGACGCCGCCGCCGTGCACGAGGTCCTCGCCGACGCCGTACGGCACGCGCGCGCGGGCGGCGGCCCCACCCTGGTCGAGGCCATCACGTACCGCGTCGAGGCCCACACCAACGCCGACGACGCGACCCGCTACCGCGGCGACGCCGAGGTCGACACCTGGCGCGACCACGACCCGATCGCCCTCCTGGAGCACGAACTCACCGAACGCGGCCTGATCGACGACAGCGGCATCCAGGCCGCGCGCGACGCCGCCGAGGCCATGGCCGCGGACCTGCGCGAGCGCATGAACCAGGACCCGCCGCTCGACCCCATGGACCTGTTCGCCCACGTGTACGCCGAGCCCACCCCGCAACTGCGCGAGCAGCAGGCCCAGCTGCGGGCCGAGCTGGCGGCGGAGCAGGAAGGGCCGCACCGATGACCACCGTCGCCCTCAAGCCGGCCACCATGGCGCAGGCCCTCACGCGCGCGATGCGCGACGCCATGGCCGCCGACCCGACCGTGCACGTCATGGGCGAGGACGTCGGCACCCTCGGGGGAGTCTTCCGCGTCACCGACGGCCTCGCCAAGGAGTTCGGCGAGGACCGCTGCACGGACACCCCGCTCGCCGAGGCCGGCATCCTCGGCACGGCCGTCGGCATGGCGATGTACGGGCTGCGCCCGGTCGTGGAGATGCAGTTCGACGCGTTCGCCTACCCGGCGTTCGAGCAGCTGATCAGCCATGTCTCCCGGATGCGCAACCGCACCCGCGGCGCGCTGCCGCTCCCGCTCACCATCCGCGTCCCCTACGGCGGCGGCATCGGCGGCGTCGAGCACCACAGCGACTCGTCCGAGGCGTACTACATCGCGACCCCCGGGCTCCACGTCGTCACGCCCGCCACGGTCGCCGACGCCTACGGCCTGCTGCGCGCCGCCATCGCCTCCGACGACCCGGTCGTCTTCCTCGAACCCAAGCGCCTGTACTGGTCCAAGGCCTCCTGGAACCCGGACGACCCGCAGACCGTTGAACCCATAGGCCGCGCGGTGGTGCGGCGCTCGGGCCGGAGCGCCACACTCATCACGTACGGACCGTCCGTGCCCGTCTGCCTCGAAGCCGCCGAGGCGGCCCGGGACGAGGGGTGGGACCTCGAAGTCGTCGACCTGCGCTCCCTGGTGCCGTTCGACGACGAGACGGTCTGCGCCTCGGTACGGCGGACCGGGCGGGCGGTCGTCGTACACGAGTCGGGCGGGTTCGGCGGCCCGGGCGGGGAGATCGCGGCCCGCGTCACGGAGCGCTGCTTCCACCACCTGGAGGCGCCGGTGCTGCGCGTGGCGGGGTTCGACATTCCCTACCCGCCGCCGATGCTGGAGCGTCACCACCTGCCCGGCGTGGACCGGATCCTGGACGCCGTGGGGCGTCTGCAATGGGAGGCCGAGGGCTGATGGCACACGCTTCTGACATGCACAGCCTGGAGTTCAGGCTCCCCGACCTCGGGGAGGGGCTCACCGAGGCGGGAATCGTCCGCTGGCTCGTCGAGGTCGGGGACCTCGTCGTCGTCGACCAGCCGGTCGTCGAGGTCGAGACGGCCAAGGCGATGGTCGAGGTGCCCTGCCCCTACGGCGGTGTCGTCACCGCCCGCTTCGGCGAGGAGGGCACGGAACTGCCCGTCGGGGCCCCGCTGCTGACGGTCGCGGTGGGCACGCCGGCCTCCGGCGGTCGGAGCGAGGGCTCGGGCAATGTGCTGGTCGGCTACGGCACCTCACAGGCGCCGGCCCGCAGGGGCAGGGTGCGGCCGGGACAGCCGGCCCCGACGACCGCAGCGGCCGACGGCCACGCCGGCGCCCCCGAGACGGCGGACGGCCCGGTACCGGTGATCTCGCCGCTGGTGCGCCGCCTCGCCCGCGAGAACGGCCTCGACCTCAGGGAACTGACCGGCTCCGGCCCCGACGGCCTGATCCTGCGGGCCGACGTGGAGTACGCGCTGCGGGCGGCGGCGGCCCAAGGGCGTACGACGGTTCCGGCCGTGGCGCCCACGCCCGTGGCGCCCGCCACCACCCCGGCCCCCTCCGCGGCGACCGCCGGAGGCACCCGCATCCCCCTCAAGGGCATCCTGGGCGCCGCGGCCGACAAGCTCTCCCGCAGCCGCCGCGAGATCCCGGACGCCACCTGCTGGGTGGACGCCGACGCCACGGAACTCATGAAGGTACGGGCGGCGATGAACGCCGCGGACGGGCCGAAGATCTCCCTCCTCGCCCTGCTGGCCCGCATCTGCACCGCCGCCCTCGCCCGCCACCCCGAGCTCAACTCCACCGTGGACCTGGAGGCCAGGGAGATCGTCCGGCTGGACGCCGTGCACCTCGGGTTCGCCGCGCAGACCGAGCGGGGGCTCGTCGTGCCCGTCGTACGGGACGCGCACACACGGGACGCCCAGTCGCTGACCGCCGAGTTCGCCCGGCTGACCGAGTCGGCCCGCCAGGGCACCCTCAGCCCCCGGGACCTCACCGGCGGCACCTTCACGTTGAACAACTACGGCGTGTTCGGCGTCGACGGCTCCACGCCGATCATCAACCACCCCGAGGCGGCCATGCTCGGCGTCGGCCGTATCGTCCCCAAGCCGTGGGTGCACGAGGGCGAACTGGCGGTGCGCCAGGTGGTCCAGCTGTCGCTCACCTTCGACCACCGGGTGTGCGACGGCGGCACGGCGGGCGGCTTCCTGCGCTACGTGGCGGACTGCGTGGAACAGCCGGCGGTCCTGCTGCGCACCCTCTGATCACGTCGTGACCGCGCCGCCCCTGCCGTGTTCCCCGTGATCGGCGTTCCGGCGTTCCCTGTGATCGCGGCGGCACGCATACTCGGGGGGTGACCGCCAACCAGCCGCCCTCCGCTGTCGCCGCGTACGACGCCGTCGTACTCGCGGGCGGTGCCGCCCGGCGGCTCGGCGGTGCGGACAAGCCCGGGGTGCGGGTGGGCGGGCGGGCACTGCTCGACCGGGTGCTGGCCGCCTGCGCCGACGCGCGCGGCACCGTCGTCGTCGCCGATCCGCGCCCGACCGCGCGCCCGGTGACGTGGGCGCGTGAGGATCCGCCCGGCGGCGGGCCGGTGGCCGCACTCGACGCCGGTCTGCGCCGCACCACGGCCGACGAGGTCGTCGTCCTCTCGGCCGACCTGCCGTTCCTCGGTGAGGCGACGGTACGGCGGCTGCTGGCCGCCCTGCAGGCCACCGGCACCGAGGGCGTGCTGCTCACCGACGCCGACGGCCGCGACCAGCCGTTGGTGGCCGCCTACCGCGCGCCCGCACTGCGCCGGGAACTGACCGGCCTCGTCGCAGCGCACGGCAGCGCCACGGGGCTGCCCCTGCGCCGGCTCACCGCCGGTCTCGACCTCACCCGCGTCCCCGACCCCGTCGCATCGTTCGACTGCGACACCTGGGACGACATCGCCACCGCCAGGGCACGTATCAGGGAGCATGGGCTCGTGTTGGATGAATGGATTTCCGCAGTCAAGGACGAGCTGGGCATCGACCTCGAGGTCGACACCGGTGTGCTGCTCGACCTCGCCCGTGACGCCGCCCACGGCGTGGCGAGGCCCGCGGCACCGCTGACCACCTTCCTCGTCGGCTACGCGGCCGCACGGGCCGGCGGAGGCCCCGAGGCGGTGGCGGAGGCGTCCCGCAAGGCCGCCGCCCTCGCCCTCCGCTGGGCCGACGAGGACACCGCCGACGCCCAGCCGGACGTGGCTGCCGACGCCAAGCCGGACGTGGCCCCGGACGCCACGCCCGACACCCGACCGGACGCCGGATGATCGCCCGCGCCGCCCGGACCGGTGAGGACGCCGACGACGCGGAGGACTTCGACGTCGAGGAGGTGCTCGCGCTCGTGAAGGAAGGCAACGGCCACCCCGCCGGTGATCATGTGCCCGCCCCGCAGACCGGCCCCCCCGAGGCCTCCCACCGACCGGACCCCCGCCACCGGGCGACCCCCTGGCCCGCGGCCCGCGAGATCGCCGAGCGCGCTGCCCGGTCCGCCGGCCGCGGCGCTCACCGGGCCCCCGTCTCCGTCACGCTCGGCGACGCCCTGGGACTGACTCTGGCCGCTCCCCTGACCGCCCTCACCGACCTGCCCTCCTTCGACACCTCGGCGATGGACGGCTGGGCGGTCGCCGGCCCCGGCCCCTGGGCCGTACGGGACGAGGGCGTACTCGCCGGGCACGCGGAGCCCGATCCGCTCACCGACGGCGAGGCCGTCCGGATCGCCACCGGTGCCCGCATCCCCCTCGACACCACCGCCGTCCTGCGCAGCGAGCACGGCCGCGCGGACGACAAGGGCCACCTCCACCCGACCCGCGAGATGGCCCACGGCCAGGACATCCGCCCGCGCGGACAGGAGTGCCGCAGCGGTGACCAGCTCCTGCCGGCCGGCACCCTCGTCACCCCGGCGGTGCTCGGCCTCGCTGCGGCCGCCGGATACGACACCGTCACCGCCGTGCCCCGCCCCCGCGTCGAAGTCCTCGTCCTCGGCGACGAACTGCTCACCGAGGGCAGGCCGCACGACGGGCTGATCAGGGACGCGCTCGGCCCGATGCTCCCGCCCTGGCTGCGCGCGCTCGGCGCCGAGGTCACCGCCGTACACCGGCTCGGTGACGACGCCAAGGCGCTCCACAAGGCGATCACCACCTCCGGTGCCGACCTGATCGTGACCACCGGCGGCACCGCCTCCGGCCCCGTCGACCACGTCCACCCCGTTCTTCAGCGCATCGGCGCCGAGCTCCTGGTCGACGGCGTCAAGGTGCGCCCCGGCCACCCCATGCTGCTGGCCCGTACCAAGGAGAACCAGCACCTCGTCGGCCTGCCCGGCAACCCCCTCGCGGCCGTCTCCGGCCTGCTCACGCTCGCCGAGCCGCTGCTGCGCATCCTCGCGGCCCGTCCCGCCCCGGAGCCGTACACGCTGCCGCTGCGGGACGAGGCGCACGGGCACCCGCACGACACCCGGCTCATTCCCGTGGTCCTGCGCGGTGACTGTGCCGTGCCGCTGCACTACAACGGCCCGGCGATGCTGCGGGGCATCGCGGCGGCCGACGCCCTGGCCGTCGTCCCTCCGGGCGGGGCACAGCCCGGTCAGGAGACGGAACTGCTCGACCTGCCCTGGGCCAGCGCCGGGATCGGGGTGTGTTTCACGTGAAACTTCCCGGCCAGGACGCGATCGCCCGGCAGGCGGACGAACATCTCGTGACCCATCGGGTGCTGCTCCCGCGCAAGGTGGTGGAGCATCCGTTCCGGCAGGTCGCCAAGAGGGTGCTCATGGCCCTGTTCCTGCTCGTGGCCACCGCGTCGATCGTCTACGCCGACCACGACGGCTACAACGACAACTCCGACGGCTCCGTCGACTTCCTCGACGCCTGCTACTACGCGACCGTCACCCTCTCCACCACCGGCTACGGTGACATCACCCCGGTCAGTGACGCCGCCCGGCTCACCAACATCTTCGTCATCACACCGATGCGCGTGCTGTTCCTGATCATCCTGGTCGGCACCACGCTCGAGGTCCTCACCGAACGCACGCGTGAGGAGTGGCGACTCAACCGCTGGAGGTCCACCTTGCGCGACCACACCGTCGTCATCGGCTTCGGCACCAAGGGGCGTTCGGCGATCCAGACCGTCTGTGCGACGGGGCTGAAGAAGGAGCAGGTCGTCGTGGTCGACCCCAGTTCCAAGGTGATCGACGCGGCGACCGCGGACGGGTATGCCGGGGTCGTCGGGGACGCGACGCGCAGCGACGTCCTGATGCGGGCCGAGGTGCACCGGGCCCGGAAGATCATCATCGCGACCCAGCGCGACGACACGGCCGTCCTCGTGACGCTCACGGCCCGGCAGCTCAACAAGGGCGCGAAGATCGTGGCCGCGGTGCGGGAGGAGGAGAACGCTCCGCTGCTGAAGCAGTCCGGCGCCGACGCGGTGATCACCAGCGCCAGTGCCGCCGGGCGGCTCCTCGGTCTGTCCGTGCTGAGCCCCGCGGCCGGCATGGTGATGGAGGACCTGATCCAGCAGGGCAGCGGCCTCGACATCATCGAACGGCCGGTCATAAAGGCCGAGGTGGGCAAGAGCCCACGGGAGACGGCCGACCTGGTGGTGAGTGTCGTACGCGGGCACCGGGTGCTCGGCTACGACGATGTGGCCGTCGGCACACTGGAGCTGACGGACCGGCTGATCACCATCGTGCGGGCGACGCCGGGCTCGCAGATCGCGCCCGACGTCCGCCCGCTGCCCCAGGACTGACCGCGGCACGGGGGCCTGTCACTTGCGGTTGTACAGCCGCATCGTGATCGGCCCGAAGACCAGCACGAACAGGCCCGCCCAGCCCAGCGACCAGGCGACCTCGTCGGCCGGCCAGTCGCCCGCCATCAGTCCGCGCACCGCCGACGCCAGATGCGTCACCGGGCTGTTGTTGACGAAGGCCTGCAGCCAGCCCGGCATGGTCTTCGGGTCGACGAAGACGTTGGACAGGAAGGTCAGCGGGAAGATCACCATCATGCTGACGCCCATCACCGACTTCTCGGTGCGCAGCATCAGTCCGAACATCGTCCAGATCCACGAGAACGCGAACGAGAACACCACCAGCAGCGCGATCCCGGCGAGCACTCCGGCGGCCCCGCCGTCCGGGCGGTAGCCGAGGATCATGCCGACCGTGAGCATCACGACGGACGCGATGGTGTAGCGCAGCGCGTCGCCGAGGAGATAGCCGACCATCACCGACGGCCGCCAGATCGGCAGCGTGCGGAACCGGTCGAAGACGCCCTTCTCGATGTCGGTGTTCACCGAGACGCCGGTGTACATCGTGATCATCACGACCGACATCACCAGGATGCCCGGCAGCAGGAACTGGATGTACTCCTTCGGGGACCCGGCCAGGGCGCCCCCGAACAGGTACGTGTACATCAGCACCATCATGATCGGGAACGCCGTGACGTCGAAGAGCTGCTCCGGCACGTGCTTGATCTTGAGGATGGCCCGCCAGCCGAAGGTCAGCGAGGCAGACAGGGCGCTCGGGCGCGGCGGCCGCTCACCGGCGACGAGCAGCGCGGCGAGGGATTCGGCACTGACTGGGGCCAGGTCCTTGGTCTCCGTGGTCGTCGCGGTGCTCATGCCGCCACCTCGTCCTTCGAGTCGTTGGAGCCGTTCGCGTCGTGGGAGTTCTCCGCGTCGCGGGTGTCGTGGCCGGTGAGGGCGAGGAAGACCTCGTCCAGGCTGGGCTGGCCCAGGGAGAAGTTGTCGACGACGACCCCGGTGCGGGCCAGCTCGGCGAGCGCGCGGGCCGCCTGCTCGGCCGCCCCCTGCCCGTTCGCGGCCCCGCCCCCGACACGGGCCGTCAGCGCGACCGGGTCGGGCTCCAGCTGCACGTCCACGCCGAGGGCCAGCCGCAGCACCTCCTCGGCCTGTGGCCGCTGCGCGGGATCACGCAGTCGCAGATGTACGGACCCGGCGCCCACCGACGCCTTCAGCTCGCCCTTGGTGCCCTCGGCGATCACCTTGCCCTGGTCGATGACCGCGATCCGGGACGCCAGCTGGTCGGCCTCGTCCAGGTACTGCGTGGTCAGCAGCACCGTGGTGCCCTGGGCGACGACCGCCCGCACGATGTCCCACACCTGGTTGCGGCTGCGCGGGTCGAGGCCGGTCGTCGGCTCGTCCAGGAAGAGCAGCTCGGGCGTGTTGAGGATGGAGGCGGCGATGTCGATGCGGCGCCGCATGCCACCGGAGTAGTGCTTGACCTGCTTGCCGGCTGCCTCCGTGAGGCCGAAGGCCTCCAGCAGCTGCGCGGCACGTTCTCGCGCGGCCTTCTTGTGCTGGCCGAGCAGCCTGCCCAGCAGGACCAGGTTCTCGGTGCCGGTGAGGTCCTCGTCCACCGACGCGTACTGGCCGGTCAGGCTGACCCGGGCGCGGACCTCGTCGGCCTCCCGTACGACGTCGTGCCCGAAGACATGGGCCTCACCGCCGTCCGGCCGGAGGAGGGTGGCGAGCATCTTCACCGTGGTCGTCTTCCCGGCGCCGTTCGGGCCGAGGACGCCGTAGACCGTGCCTGCCGGCACCGCCAGGTCGACTCCGTCGACGGCCCGGGTCTCGCCGAACGTCTTCACCAGGCCTGCGGTTTCGATGGCCAGGCCGGACGTGTGCTGGCTCATGGGGTGATGTCCTTCCGCGTACTTGGGTTACGCATGGAAAGACCTTTACGGTCGCGCAAACTCATCGCTCCCGCACAACGAATTTCCGGGAGATCGGTCGAAGGACCGATGGGGACCCGACCAGGGACCGACGAGGGTCCGGAACCAAGGACCGACGAGGATCCGACCAAGGGCCGACGAGGACCAGACCGATGACCGGCGAGGGTCCGGCCAAGGACCGGGAGGTAGCGTCCCTTTCATGCATGCGATCACGATTCCCGAACCTGGTGGACCCGAGGCGCTGGTGTGGGACGAGGTCCCGGATCCCGTGCCCGGCGAGGGCGAGGTGCTGGTCGAGGTGGCGGCCAGCGCCGTCAACCGCGCCGACATCCTGCAGCGGCAGGGCTTCTATGACCCGCCGCCCGGCTCCTCCCCCTACCCCGGCCTGGAGTGCTCCGGACGGATCGCCGGGGTCGGCCCCGGTGTCACCGGCTGGAGCGTCGGCGACGAGGTGTGCGCGCTGCTCGCGGGAGGCGGTTACGCCGAGAAGGTCGCCGTACCGGCCGGCCAGCTGCTTCCGCTGCCCAAGGGCGTCGGCCTCACCCAGGCCGCCGCCCTGCCCGAGGTGGTCGCCACGGTCTGGTCGAACGTCTTCATGATCTCCCACCTCCGTCCCGGCGAGACCCTGCTCGTGCACGGCGGCTCCAGCGGCATCGGCACCATGGCGATCCAGCTCGCCAAGGCCGTGGGCGCCAAGGTCGCGGTCACGGCCGGCAGCAGGGAGAAGCTGGACCGCTGCGCCGAACTGGGCGCCGACATCCTGGTCGACTACCGCGAGCAGGACTTCGTCGCCGAGATCAAGGAGGCCACCGACGGGGCCGGCGCCGACGTCATCCTCGACAACATGGGTGCCAAGTACCTCGACCGCAACGTCACGGCCCTCGCCGTCAACGGCCGGCTGGCGATCATCGGCATGCAGGGCGGCGTCAAGGCCGAGCTGAACATCGCCGCCCTTCTGCGCAAGCGGGCCGCGATCAGCGCGACCTCCCTGCGGGCCAGGCCCCTCGGCGAGAAGGCGGCGATCGTCGCGGCCGTGCGCGAGCACGTCTGGCCGCTGCTGGACGCCGGTCACGTCCGCCCGGTCGTCGACTGCGAGCTCCCGATGAGCGACGCGGCCGCCGCGCACCGGGTGCTGGAGGAGAGCGGCCACATCGGAAAGGTCCTGCTCGTCACGCCGTCGACGCCCGTCACGCCGTAGACGCCCGTCACGCCGTAGATCTCAGGAGGCGGTCCGCCGCACCCGGAGCGCCACGAAGGCGAGCCCCAGCCCGAGTCCGACGAGGATCAGCCCGCCGCCGAGGGGCATGATCCGCAGTCCGGGCTCGGCGGGGCGGGCGGCGCTCTCCTTCGCGGAGCGTGTCGGGTGCCCGGGAGGCAGGGCAGCGGTCTCGCGCGGCGGTTCCGGTACGGCGGTGACACCGTCCTCGTCCTCCGGCACCGCGGCTTCGGTGTCCACCCGCTCCGCTTCCTCCGCCTCGTACCTCCGCCCCGGCCGCTCCCGCCCCTCGCCCGGACGGCTCCCGGCCCGTGAGGGCTCGACGGCGGACGGGGAGACGGATTCGGGGTCGGACGCCGAGGACGCGGAGGCGGAGGCGGAGGCAGGCGGAGACGCGGGGGGCGAGGACTCGGCCGCGTACGCCCACTCATTCCCGTACGTCCACTCACTCCCGTACGGCGGCACGACCACCCCCGCGGACACCACGATCAGCACCCCCGTCACGCGCAGCGATCGCAGCCATGAAGTCACGGAACAAGCCTGGCATTCACCCGTACACCCGGCATTGTGGACTGGTCCGGAGGGGCCAATCCGGGTCGATGTCGTCGTGAACGGTGGATCAGCCCTTACCGGGGGCACCACGGTGATGAGGTGTAGGGGTTGGAACTGCTCACCAAGGAGTGCACACAAGGCCGAATTAGCTCGATCGTGTGATCGTCCGCTTGCGGGCTTGCGGTGCTCTGGACTGATCGGGCTAACGTGATCGTACGACCTGGGACACCGGGTACGGCGTCAGCGTGCGGGGCCCCTGCTCCACCAGAGGATGGTTCAGAGCCTCCCCGCCGCCTCTGGCCGTGCCCAATTGGCCAGGTCGTGAGGGAACTGGCCTCCCGGGCCCGGACCACGCACAGGATGCGTGTCGCCGCCCCGGGGTCGAGAACGCCGGGGACCAGCTCGCCCAAGACCGTTCGGGGCGCGCGGCTGAACGGACTCACTCCCGCTCAGTCCACAGGAACGGTGCGAGAGAATGGCGGCATGGAGATGCCGAGGAACGAACGGTCGCCGGAGAACCCACAGATCCTGGTCGTTGGGCAGGACGGGATGGCTCTCGGCGGCGGAGGAGACGAGGACTCCCGCGAGGTTCCCGTGACGGAGATGGTGGAACAACCGGCGAAGGTCATGCGGATCGGAAGCATGATCAAGCAGCTGTTGGAAGAGGTTCGCGCGGCTCCCCTGGACGAGGCGAGCCGGGTCCGGCTCAAGGAGATCCATTCCAGCTCGGTGAAGGAGCTGGAGGACGGTCTGGCCCCGGAGCTCGTGGAGGAGCTGGAGCGGCTGTCGCTGCCGTTCGCGGACGAGGCGACCCCGAGTGACGCGGAACTGCGGATCGCGCAGGCGCAGTTGGTCGGCTGGCTGGAGGGTCTCTTCCACGGGATCCAGACCACCCTGTTCGCCCAGCAGATGGCCGCGCGCGCCCAGCTGGAACAGATGCGCCGCGCCCTTCCGCCGGGCGTCGGCGGTCACGAGGACGGTGACGACCCGCGTACGGTCGGCCGCTCGGGCGGCCCGTACCTGTAGGACCGCGTCACCCCATCACATACGCACAAGGGCCCGGCGGCCGATGGCTGCCGGGCCCTTCCACGTCGTCTCACCGCACCGGCGTCACGAGGGATTGCCGGTCGAGATCTCGAACTGCATCTCCGGCGGCTTCTTCGGGTCGAAGTCCGTGCCCGCCGTCGGGTACTGCTTCATGACCGTGCCGTCGCCGTAGGTGTTCTCGTCGACGGAGGTCTTGTCGTAGTTCCACCCGGCCGCCTTGAGGCACTCCAGGACGGAGTCCCAGTTCTTGAACGCGAAGTCCGGCATCCGCACCTGGGCCGGGTCGTTGTACGACTCGTCCGGCTCGGTGCACTCGGTCTTCTCGACCGTCTTGGAGGTGTCCGGCCCCCGGTAGCCCGCCGCCTTGGTCGACGTCGACGCGCTGGGGCTGTTGCCGGCCTTCGGGTCCTCGGTCCCGCCGCTGTTCATCATCAGCGCCGCGATCAGCCCGCCGACCGCGAGCAGCGACACCACGACCGACCCGATGATCACCGGCTTGTTGCCCTTGCCGCCGCCGGAGGAGACCTGGGCGGTCTGGGGCGTCATGTTGTACGGCGGCGGAGTCGACGGGTGCTGCGGCGCGTACCCGGACGGACCGGGCGTCTGGTAGCCGGCCTGCTGCGGATAGCCGTACGCCGGGGAAGGCGCCGACGGATGCGGGGTGCCGTACGGATTCGGCGTCGGGGCCGGCTGGTACGGCGTCTGTACGTTGCCCATGGGCCCCGGCGTCGCCTGGTCGACCGGCGGGAACACGGCGGAGCCGACGCCCGCGCCGCTCTGCGACGGCGCACCCGGCACGATGCTCGGCGCGGCGGGCTGGAAGGAGGCGGCCACGCGCAGGCACTCGTCGCGCATCACCTCGGCGCTCGGGAAGCGCTCGTTCGGGTTCTTCTTCAGCGCGCGGGCGACCAGTGCGTCCACCGCGGGCGGCAGGGCGCGGTTGATCGACGAAGGAGCGACCGGCTCCTCCTGCACGTGCGCGTACGCGATCGCCAGCGGCGAGTCCGCGTCGAACGGCAGCCGGCCGGTCACGAGCTGGAACAGCATGATGCCGACCGAGTAGAGGTCGGAGCGGGCGTCGACGCCTCTGCCCAGCGCCTGCTCCGGCGACAGGTACTGCGGGGTGCCGACGACCATGCCGGTCTGGGTCATCGAGGTGACACCGGACTGCATGGCGCGGGCGATGCCGAAGTCCATCACCTTGACCACGCCGCGCTTGGTCATCATCACGTTGCCCGGCTTGATGTCCCGGTGGACCAGGCCCATCTCGTGGCTGATCTCCAGCGCGGCGAGCACGTCCGCGGTGATCTTCAGTGCCTTGTCGGCGGGCATCGCGCCGTACTGCCGTACGTCCGCGCCCAGTACCGAGCCGAGCGGCTGGCCCTCGACGTACTCCATGACGATGTACGGCATCGTCGTGCCGTCCAGCTCGTCCTCGCCGGTGTCGAAGACGGAGACGATGTTGGTGTGCGTGAGCTTGGCCACGGCCTGGGCCTCGCGGCGGAAGCGCTCGCGGAAGGCCTGTTCGCGGCCCAGCTCGGTGTGCAGCGTCTTGACCGCGACCTGTCGGTCGAGCACGGCGTCGTACGCGAGATGCACCGAGGCCATACCGCCTTCGCCGAGCAAGTCGCGCAGCTGATAGCGGCCGCCGGCGAGCGCCCGCCCCGCGTACCGCCCCTGTGCGCCGTCCTGGCTCATGTCTCTGCGTCCCCCGTAGGCCTTCAGGCGCCGTGCGTGCCATTGATCCAAAGTGCTATTCCCGGCCAAGTCTGCCGGAGGGCACTGACACGTCAAGCGCGGTGCCCGATCCGTGACCGTACGCGAAAGAAAGGTCGCGCAAGCGTTACAGCAGACGTACGGCCGGTACACACAATTTGCACGCCGGTACGGACTGGAGGTTTGATGGCCGGTCCGTCTTCGGGCCGGTTCCCGGGGTCTTCCCGGATCGGAGGCTTGCGCGGAGGCTGTAGCGTGGCCGACGGAGACCGTAACAACACCGCGCGCACCGCGGGCAGAAACGACGGCGAGGACTGATGGCACAGCAGCAGCGCGCTCAGGGCCCGTCCGACCCCGAGGCGACTGGCGGCGGAATGTCAGATGCGCCGGAACTGTGGGGGAACGGCGGACTGGTCGGAGACGGCCGATATCGGATGACCCGCAGACTCGGCCGGGGCGGCATGGCCGAGGTCTTCGCGGCCGAGGACGTGCGCCTCGGACGCACTGTCGCGGTCAAGCTGCTGCGCGCCGACCTCGCCGAGGACCCCGTCTCCAAGGCCCGCTTCACGCGCGAGGCGCAGTCGGTCGCCGGACTCAACCACCATGCGATCGTCGCCGTGTACGACTCCGGCGAGGACTTCGTGGGCGGCCAGTCCGTGCCGTACATCGTGATGGAGATCGTCGAGGGGCGCACCATCCGCGACCTGCTCCTCAACGCCGAGGCCCCCGGCCCGGAGCAGGCCCTGATCATCGTCTCCGGTGTGCTGGAAGCGCTTGCTTATTCGCACCAGCACGGCATCGTGCACCGTGACATCAAGCCGGCCAACGTCATCATCACGCACAACGGCGCCGTGAAGGTGATGGACTTCGGCATCGCCCGCGCCCTGCACGGCGCGTCCACGACGATGACTCAAACCGGCATGGTCATGGGCACCCCGCAGTACCTCTCCCCGGAGCAGGCCCTCGGCAAGGCGGTCGACCACCGCTCCGACCTGTACGCCACGGGCTGTCTCCTCTACGAACTCCTCGCGCTGCGTCCGCCCTTCACCGGCGAGACCCCCCTGTCGGTCGTCTACCAGCACGTCCAGGACATCCCGACGCCTCCGTCCGAGGTCTCCGACGCCGTCCCGCCGGAGCTGGACGGCCTTGTCATGCGCTCGCTGGCCAAGGAGCCGGACGACCGTTTCCAGACGGCCGAGGAGATGCGCGGGCTGGTCCAGTACGGCCTGCAGATGCTGTACGAGCAGGGCGGCCACACCGGCACCTGGAACACCGGGCCCGTCGACATGCACGAGGGCCGGCACACCCCGGCGGGGGGCTTCGCGGGCACCAGCGTGATGCCGCACCCCGGTGACTCCTCCGGCACCACGCAGATCCCGCAGCCGATCCTGCCCAACCGCTACGGCGGCGGGGACGACGGCGGCTTCGAGGGACGGGGCAACCGGGGCGGCGGCCGCGGCAAGCTGTGGATCCTCGCCGTGCTCGCGGTGATCGCCATCGCGGCGGGTGTCGCGCTCGCCCTCAACGGCAGTGGCGGGAACGGTGGCGGCACGAGCCCCACGAAGTCGCCGACCACCTCGCAGACCACCAAGGACGAGACGGCCAGCGAGACGCCGAGCAGCGACACCAGCGAGCAGCCGACGGACACGTCCACGGACAACGGCACCGGTACGGAGCCCGACCCGGACTACACGCCCTCGTCCAGCCCTTCCAGCACGCCGTCGCAGTCGTTCAGCGAGGAGCCGACGGACGAGCCGACGGACGAGCCGACGACCACGGAGCCGACGGACGAGCCGACGACCACGGAGCCGTCGGACGACCCGGTGAGCCCGGACCCGACGGGCGAATCGCTCGTGGGCGGCACGAGCGACGGCGGCACCACCGGCGGCTGATCATCGGCTGACCCAGCGCGTCCACGCGCGCGTGCACCCGGAAACGGGCTGCACGCGCGCGTGCTGTTTGTCGGCTCTCCAGGACGCTCAGTCGGCGAACGCGTCGCACACCGCGTCGTACTCCCGCGTCCACCACACCGCGAGCGCCGAGGCCGCCGGGAACTGGGGGTCCGCGCGGGTGTCGCCGCGCTCGTAGTGCCAGCGCAGCATCCAGAAGTCGTTGAGGCGCTCCCACCACACGCGGTGCACGGCCGCCGCGAGTTCGGAGGGCGTGGCGCCGGCCGTCCGCCGGTACGCGCGCGCGTAGGCCCGCACCTTCGGCAGGTCGAGTGCGCCCGCGGGCCGTACGAAGAAGATCGCCGCGGCGCGTACGGCCTCCTCCGCGCGGGGCTTTACGCCGAGCCGGTCCCAGTCGACGATCGCGGCGGGGGCGTCCCCCTTGTAGAGCAGGTTGAACGGATGGAAGTCGCCGTGCACCCAGCCCACCGAGCCGCCACGCGGCGGACGGCGGTCGGCGTGCTGTTCCAGGAGCGCGCGCCGCTCCAGGAGCCGGTGCCGGGCGAGCTCGTCGAAGGAGTCGGCGGGGCGGTGGCGGTGTACGTGGGCGAGCAGGTCGTCGATGAGGGCGAAGGTGTCGGCCGCCTTGGCCGTCTCGGCTGTCTCGGGCGCTCCGGCTGTTCCGGGCGACTTCGCCCGCGCCCGCGCGTGCGACTGCATCACGCGTTCCAGGCTCGCGTGCACCACTCCCAGAAGGGCCCCGAGCCGTCCGCACTGGGCGGTGGTGAGCTGGCCGCCGTGGCGGTGCCTGCCGTCGATCCAGGGGTGCAGGGCGTAGGCGTGGCCACCGACGACCGCGACCGTGCGCCCGTCGCGGCCGGTCAGCGGGGGTGCGACCGGGACGCCGAGGTCGGCCAGGCGCTGGGTGGCCCGGTGCTGACGGGCGATCGCGGCGGGGTCGGCGGTCTCGGGGTCGAAGTGGTGCTTGAGGAAGTAGCGGCCGCGGGTCGTACAGAGCCGGTAGCCGCGGTTGAGAAGCCCTTGGTCGACGGGCTCGCAGGCGAGGGCGGATCCGGCGGAGTACTGGCGGAGGAGGGCTCCCAGCGGGGGCGCGTGGGGCATGAGGGGTGGTACACAAGAGCGCGGCACGCTGCCCGATGCTAGGGCAGAATCCAGGCCTCTGAGCTGCGGGTTGTCACAGACAGTCGCTTTCGATCACGTGAGGTGCCCGAAGTTGCGCGCCTGTGTGGTCGAGCCCCGCGAAGGGGGCCCGGGTGGCTGGAATCCGTGCCGACGCGCCGACGGCCGTTCCCGCTCGGCCGGCGCCTGGGCGTCCGTCCCGTCGTCCGTCCGGGCCGCGGCGGCTCGGCGCGAGATCTCCGTCTTTGCCCAGGAGGCGGTGTCGTACCCGTCCGCGAGACCCGCGCCGGGGAGACTCTTCCCGTGACCTGGGTCACCGGGATAACGTGCCGTTGTTCCGGCCCCCTGCAAGGCTGTGACCAGGGACGGTGTCCGATTTCGCGATTTTACTTGGAAATCCAAGCAAAAACGCAGGTCAGAAGGGGTTTCACAGAAATGTGAAGCACTGGGTAACGTGCCTGTTGCAGGGCGCTCGCCGGGGCACCTGTCACGCCTGTCGCCGACGTGCCGCACCCACCCCGTGCGTCCGGAGGACCGCAGGTGAGCCGCACTGGCACCCGGCGAACCCGGGTAGCCGGACCGACGGAGGAGCACACGTGACCGTGGAGAGCACTGCCCCGCGCAAACCGCGACGCAGCGCAGGTACGACCGGTGCGAAGAGCACGGCCGGCAAGCGCCCGACCGCAAAGAAAGCGCCAAGCACCAAGCCCGAACTCGTCCAGCTGCTGACGCCCGAGGGCGAGCGGATCGAGAGCGCGGAGAACGCCGCGTACGACAAGTACGTCGCCGACATCACCCCCGACGAGCTCCGCGGCCTGTACCGCGACATGGTGCTCACCCGGCGCTTCGACGCCGAGGCCACCTCCCTGCAGCGCCAGGGTGAGCTCGGTCTGTGGGCGTCGCTCCTCGGCCAGGAGGCCGCCCAGATCGGCTCCGGCCGGGCCCTGCGCGACGACGACTACGTCTTCCCCACCTACCGCGAGCACGGCGTCGCCTGGTGCCGCGGGGTGGACCCGACCAACCTGCTCGGCATGTTCCGCGGCGTGAACAACGGCGGCTGGGACCCGAACAGCAACAACTTCCACCTGTACACGATCGTCATCGGCTCGCAGACCCTGCACGCCACCGGCTACGCGATGGGCGTGGCCAAGGACGGCGCGGACTCGGCGGTCATCGCCTACTTCGGCGACGGCGCCTCCAGCCAGGGCGACGTCGCGGAGTCCTTCACCTTCTCCGCCGTCTACAACGCCCCCGTGGTGTTCTTCTGCCAGAACAACCAGTGGGCGATCTCCGAGCCGACCGAGAGACAGACCCGGGTCCCGCTCTACCAGCGCGCCCAGGGCTACGGCTTCCCGGGCGTCCGGGTCGACGGCAACGACGTACTGGCCTGCCTGGCCGTCACCAAGTGGGCGCTCGAGCGCGCTCGCAGCGGCGAGGGCCCCACGCTCGTCGAGGCGTACACGTACCGCATGGGCGCCCACACCACCTCCGACGACCCCTCCCGCTACCGCCACGACGACGAGCGGGCCGCCTGGGAGGCGAAGGACCCGATCCTGCGCCTTCGCCGTTTCCTGGAGGCCGCAAACCACGCGGACGAGGGATTCTTCGCGGAACTCGAGGCCGAGAGCGAGGCGTTGGGCAGGCGAGTGCGCGAAGCGGTCCGTGCCATGCCGGACCCGGACCACTTCGCCATGTTCGAGCACGCGTACGCGGACGGACACGCGCTGGTGGACGAGGAGCGGGCGCAGTTCGCCGCCTACCAGGCGTCGTTCGCCGAGGCAGAGGGGGGAAACTGAGATGGCCCAGACGGTGGCTTCCGAGCCGGTCAAGAACATGGCGCTGGCGAAGGCGATCAACGAATCGCTGCGCACGGCCCTGGACGCGGACCCCAAGGTCCTCGTCATGGGGGAGGACGTCGGCAAGCTCGGCGGTGTCTTCCGTGTGACGGACGGCCTGCAGAAGGACTTCGGCGAGAGCCGGGTCATCGACACCCCCCTCGCCGAATCCGGCATCGTGGGCACGGCGATCGGCCTCGCCCTGCGCGGCTACCGCCCGGTGGTGGAGATCCAGTTCGACGGGTTCGTCTTCCCCGCGTACGACCAGATCGTCACGCAGCTCGCGAAGATGCACGCGCGTTCGCTCGGCAAGGTCAAGATGCCGGTCGTCGTCCGCATTCCGTACGGCGGCGGCATCGGCGCGGTGGAGCACCACTCGGAGTCCCCGGAGGCGCTGTTCGCGCATGTGGCGGGCCTGAAGGTGGTCTCCCCGTCGAACCCGTCGGACGCCTACTGGATGATGCAGCAGGCCATCCAGAGCGACGACCCGGTGATCTTCTTCGAGCCGAAGCGCCGCTACTGGGACAAGGGCGAGGTGAACACGGAGGCGATCCCCGGCCCGCTGCACAAGGCGCAGGTCGTCCGCGAGGGCACGGACCTCACCCTCGCCGCCTACGGCCCGATGGTGAAGCTCTGCAAGGAGGTCGCGGACGTGGCCGCCGAGGAGGGCAGGTCCCTGGAGATCCTGGACCTGCGCTCGGTGTCCCCCCTGGACTTCGACTCCATCCAGACCTCGGTGGAGAAGACCCGCCGCCTCGTGGTGGTCCACGAGGCGCCGGTGTTCTTCGGCTCCGGCGCGGAGATCGCCGCCCGGATCACCGAGCGCTGCTTCTACCATCTGGAAGCCCCGGTGCTGCGGGTGGGCGGCTACCACGCCCCGTATCCGCCGGCCCGCCTGGAGGAGGAGTACCTGCCGGGCCTGGACCGGGTACTCGACGCCGTCGACCGTGCCCTGGCGTACTGAGGAGAGGGTCGTGACGACGATGACGGAAGCGTCCGTACGCGAGTTCAAGATGCCGGACGTGGGCGAGGGGCTCACCGAGGCCGAGATCCTCAAGTGGTACGTCAAGCCCGGCGACACGGTCACCGACGGCCAGGTGGTGTGCGAGGTCGAGACGGCCAAGGCGGCGGTGGAACTGCCCATCCCGTACGACGGAGTCGTACAGGAGCTGCACTTCGCCGAGGGCACCACGGTCGACGTGGGCACGTCGATCATCGCGGTGAACGTGTCCGGCGGGGGCCCCGCCACCGCCGCTTCCCCGGAGGCGACCGCTCCGGCGACCGCCCCCGCGACGACGCCGGCGCCCGCCGAACCGAAGCCCGAGGAGCCGAAGTCGGCGGGTTCCGGCCGCCAGCCGGTGCTGGTGGGCTACGGAGTGGCGACCTCCTCCACCAAGCGCCGCCCCCGCAAGGGCCCGGAGATCCCGGCCCAGGAGGCGTCGCCGGCGATCCAGGCGGAGCTGAACGGGCACGGGACGGGCACCGCGACCGCGGCCGCCAAGCCCCGCCCGCTGGCGAAGCCGCCGGTGCGCAAGCTGGCGAAGGACCTGGGCGTCGACCTGGCGACGGTGGTTCCGTCCGGCCCGGACGGCATCATCACCCGGGAGGACGTGCACGCGGCGGCGGCACCGGTGTCCGAGCCGGTGACGCGGACCCCGGTCGCGGAGCCCGCGCCCGCCGCTCCCGCTCCCGCCGCCGTGGCGGCGTACGACGCCTCCCGCGAGACCCGTGTCCCGGTGAAGGGCGTCCGCAAGGCGACGGCAGCGGCGATGGTCGGTTCGGCCTTCACCGCCCCGCATGTCACCGAGTTCGTGACGATCGACGTGACCCGCACGATGAAGCTGATCGAGGAGATCAAGCGGGCCCCCGAGAAGCACGAGATGCAGGGCCTGCGGGTCAACCCGCTGCTGCTGATCGCCAAGGCCCTGCTGGTCGCGATCAGGCGCAACCCGGACATCAACGCGTCCTGGGACGAGGCCAACCAGGAGATCGTGCTCAAGCACTACGTCAACCTGGGCATCGCGGCCGCCACCCCGCGCGGCCTGATCGTCCCGAACATCAAGGACGCGCACGCCAAGACCCTCCCGCAACTGGCCCGGTCACTGGGCGAACTGGTGTCCACGGCGAAGGAGGGCAAGACCTCCCCCGCCGCCATGCAGGGCGGCACGGTGACCATCACCAACGTCGGCGTCTTCGGCGTCGACACCGGTACGCCGATCCTCAACCCGGGTGAGTCCGCGATCCTCGCGGTCGGTGCGATCAAGCTCCAGCCGTGGGTCCACAAGGGCAAGGTGAAGCCCCGCCAGGTCACGACACTGGCTTTGTCCTTCGACCACCGCCTGGTCGACGGGGAGTTGGGCTCCAAGGTGCTGGCGGACGTGGCGGCGATCCTGGAGCAGCCGAAGCGGCTGATCACCTGGGCGTAGGGCGTTGTCACGGCCGACACGGTGAAGGGCCCTCCGCCGACGGCGGAGGGCCCTTCACTCACAGGTGCCTACTGGCCGGCACCGGTTGGCGCAGGCCGGATCAGCCGAGCCTGGCGAAGCCGTAGTTCATGAGCTTCTTCGCGTCCGTCGCGCGCTGGGTGGCGCTCGTGGAGGCGAGGACCGTGCCGATGACCGTCTTGCCGTTGCGGGTGGCGGCGAAGACGAGGCAGTACTTGGCCTCGGTGCCGGAGCCGGTCTTGACCCCGATCGTGCCGCTGTAGCTGCCGAGGAGGGTGTTGGTGTTCGTCCACGTCGGCATGGTGCGGGTGCTGCCGGTCTTGGTGATCGTCTTGGCGGTGTACGACTTCGTCTTGACGATCGTGCGGAACGTGGTGCTCTTCATCGCGCTGCCGGCGAGCTTCGTCAGGTCCTTCGGCGTCGAGTAGTTGGCGCCGTTGCCGATGCCGTCGAACGAGTCGAAGTGCGTGTTCGTCAGACCCAGGTTCTTCGCCTGGGTGTTCATCTTGCCGATGAACGACTTCACGCGTGCCGCACGCGTCGTGCCCGAGCCGAACTTGTCGGCGAGGGCGTACGCGGCGTCACAGCCGGACGGCAGCATCAGCCCGTACAGCAGCTGGCGGACGGTGACCTTGTCGCCGACGATCAGGCGGGCCGAGGAGGCGCCCTTCGACACGATGTAGTCGCTGTACGCCTTCTGGATCGTGACCTTCGCGTCGAGGTTGAGGTTCGACTGCGCGAGCACGACCTTGGCGGTCATGATCTTCGTGGTGGAGCCGGTGGAGCGCTTGGTGTTCGCGGCCTTGCCGTACAGCCCCGCGCCGTTCGCGTTGTTCATCACGTAGCCGCCCTTGGCGACGATCGTGGGTGCGGTGACGGCCTGTGCGGGTGCCGCGGCGAGGGCTCCGGACGCGAGCATGGCGCCTGCGGTCACGGTGACGGCGGCGGCTCGGCGGAAGCGGACAACCTGGAAGCCGTCCTTGATGACGGTTATCAACTGAGATACCCCGATTGTGTCGAATGCCCCTGGAGGTGCGGCCGAGTTGAGGTGCAAAGAAGGTGGGGCCGCAGGTGTGTGACTCGTAACTAGCACAGAAGGTTGTGCGGCTGCTGGGGCGGGTTCCCGTTATTTGCCGCAGCCTTTACCGGAGATGCCCTCCAGGTCCGCATGGTGGACGGTCGCCATCATGCGTACGTGTTGTATCTAAGCTGTGGGCATGAGCCTGGCAGTCAAGCACCCGCCCGCCGCCGACCGCGTGTACGCGCACGTCAAGCAGGGCGTCCTGGACCGCCGTTACGAGGGCGGCATTCTTCTGACCGAGGGTGAGCTCGCCGACGCCGTGGGGGTTTCCCGTACACCTGTGCGGGAGGCGCTGCTGCGGCTGGAGGTCGAAGGGCTGATCAAGCTCTACCCGAAAAAGGGAGCGCTCGTCCTGCCCGTCTCCGCCCAGGAGATCAAGGACGTGGTCGAGACCCGGCTGCTGGTCGAGGAGCATGCGGCGCGCAAGGCCGTACCCGCCCCCGCCGGACTCATCGAACGGCTCGAGGGACTGCTGGCCAAGCAGAAGGCGCAGGCCGCCGCCGGAGACCTCGCCGAAGCCGCCGTCACCGACCGCTGTTTCCACGCCGAGATCGTCCGCAGCGGCGGCAACGAAATCCTCTCCCGGCTCTACGACCAGCTCCGCGACCGCCAACTGCGCATGGGTGTCGCCATTCTGCACTCCCACCCCGACCGCATCGCCAAGACCCTCGTCGAGCACGAGGAGATCCTCGAGGCGCTGCGCTCCGGGGACGCGGAGGCCGCCGTCGGTGTCGTCCACCGGCACGTCGGCTGGTTCTCCCATCTGGCCCGGGGGGACGTCCGATGAGCTCGGCGTCGGTCACCCTGCCGGGTGACCCGCCGGGCGGCCGGCGCGCCATGGCCGTCTGGGGCATCGGCGTCTCCGTGTACTTCGTCGCCGTCATCTTCCGCACGTCGCTCGGTGTGGCCGGCCTCGACGCCGCCGACCGCTTCCACGTCAACGCGTCCGCCCTGTCGACGTTCTCGATCCTCCAGCTCCTCGTCTACGCGGGCATGCAGATCCCCGTCGGCCTGCTGGTGGACCGGCTCGGCACCAAGAAGGTGCTGGGCCTGGGGGTCGTTCTCTTCACGGCCGGACAACTCGGCTTCGCCTTCTCCCCGTCGTACGGCATGGCCCTCGCCTCGCGGGCGCTGCTCGGCTGCGGGGACGCGATGACGTTCATCAGCGTGCTGCGGCTCGGCTCCCGCTGGTTCCCGGTCCGGCGCGGTCCGATGGTCGCGCAGCTCGCGGGGCTGGTCGGCATGGCGGGCAACCTGGTCTCCACCCTCGTACTGGCGCGGCTGCTGCACGGCGTCGGCTGGACGGCGGCCTTCGCGGGCAGCGCGCTCGCGGGTGTCGTGGTGCTGGTTCTGCTGCTGCTCTTCCTGAAGGACCACCCCGAGGGGCACGAGCCGGAGCCGTCCCCGCATCAGGGGGCGGCGTACGTACGGCAGCAGATCGCCGCTTCCTGGCGGGAGCCGGGGACACGGCTCGGGCTGTGGGTGCACTTCACGACCCAGTTCCCGGCGATGGTGTTCCTGCTGCTGTGGGGCATGCCGTTCCTGGTCGAGGCGCAGGGGCTGTCACGGGCCGTGGCGGGGGAGCTGCTGACGCTGGTCGTGCTGTCCAACATGGTTGTCGGACTGGTCTACGGGCAGGTCGTCGCCCGGCATCATGCGGCGCGGCTGCCGCTGGCGCTGGGGACCGTGGGGGCGACGGCGTCGATGTGGGCCGTCACGCTGGTCTATCCCGGCGAGCACGCGCCGATGTGGCTGCTGATCGTGCTCTGCACGGTCCTGGGTTCGTGCGGGCCCGCGTCGATGCTCGGCTTCGACTTCGCCCGGCCGGCGAATCCGCCCGAGCGGCAGGGGACCGCGTCCGGGATCACGAACATGGGGGGTTTCGTCGCCTCGATGACGACGCTGTTCGCGATCGGGGTGCTGCTGGACGCGACCGGCGACGACTATCGCGTCGCGTTCTCCTCGGTGTTCGTGCTCCAGGCGGTCGGGGTGAGTCAGATTCTGCGGTTGCGGAAGCGGACGGCCCGCAGGGAGCGGGAGCGGTTGGTTGCCAGCCGGGTGGAGACGGTGCACGTGCCCGCGTAGGGCACCCGGCTGGTCGGCGGCACGCCCGCTACGGCGTCACCGCGAAGTTCCGCAGGATCGCCCCAGTGAGCTGCGGATCGCCCTCCGCCTTGACCCGGTCGGCGACGGCCTCCGGTGTGACGCGGCCGCAGGCGAGGCGGACGTAGGTCTCCCAGTCCAGGGTGAGGGTGGCGGCGGGGCCGAGGGCGGGAGCCGTCTCGAGGGTGCCGCGGCCCTGGATGTCGACGCGGATCGTGCGCAGGAACTCGATGGGGCCGTGGACGTCGAAGACGATCGCCGAACTGCGGGGCGCGCCCGCGTCCTCGGCCACGATGCGCGGGAGGACGGAGAGGAGCACGTCCCGGGCGATGTGCGCGCCGGGGGAGTCGAGGTTGCCGGGGCGGCCGAGGGCGGCGCGCAGGTCCTGCTCGTGCACCCACACGTTGAACGCGTGGCCGCGCATGGACTCTTCGAGGGTGAGTTCCGTGCCGACGTGGCCGCGCACCTTGTGGCCGGGGTCGCGCGACTCGTTGCGCAGCTGGCGGTTGCGGCGGATGATCACGTACTCCAGCTCGGAGGTCATCTCCGGCGACGTGTGGTGACGGCGGACGTCGACCTGCATCTCCATGTAGCGCTGGTGCTCGTTGGTGACGTGGAACAGGTCGCGCGGCAGCGTGTGGATGGGACGCGGGTCGCCGAGCATCTCGCAGTCCAGGCCGATGACATGGGAGACGACGTCACGGACCGACCAGCCCGGGCACGGGGTGCGGCGGTTCCACTCACCCTCCACCAGGGGCAACACCAGCTCGGATATCGCTTCGATGGAGTGGGTCCAGGCGTCGGCGTAGGGCTGGAGGGTGGGATGCAGACTCACGGAACGGGACCCCTCGGCGGTCGGTACTCGGGCGGTGGTGGCGTCGGCGGCGTTGCCAGCGGGAGGTGGCTGTCGGCGGGTGTCTTGGAACGCTAAGTTACGCTGCTGTGAGGCACCCCGGCAGTGCTTTAGTGTGACGATCGTAGGCCCGTTTGACATCCTCCCCCTCCTTCGGAGAGGGGGATTCCAACCCAGATGGGTTGAGGTTCACGGGTGCTCGAACGGCCGGTAGCCGCTGTCACCCCTCCGGCACCGGCTGAATGCCGGGGGCGAGGAATCCCGCCCTGTCCTGCCGCGACGTTGTTTGCTGCGTTCTCGTCGGCGTTGCAGGTGAACCCGCAGGAGACACAGACGAAGTCGGCTTGGCTCTTGCGCGACTTCTTCTCGATCCATCCGCAGGCGGAGCAACGCAGGGAGGTAAAGGGTGCGGGGACATCCTCGACCCGGCCCGGAGCCTTGTGCTCCGTGCGTCGGCGGAGCAGACCCCAACCCTGGGCGAGGACCGCCTGGTTCAGCCCGGCCTTCTGTTTGACCTTCGTGCCGGGATACTCGACCGTTCCCTTCGCGGAAGCGGTCATGTTCTTGATGTTCAGCTTCTCGAACCGGATCAGGTCACAGGTGCGGGCGAGCATCGTGCTGGTCTTCTCGCACCAGTCCTTGCGCCGGTCAGTCTCCCGCGCCTTGAGTCGTGCGACCGCCGCGTACTCGGCGGTCTTCAGATCGCTGCCCTTCGGGGCGCGTGCCGCCCGACGTTCGTGCTTGCGGATCTGTGCCCGCTCCTTGGCGGTGAGCTGCGGGCAGTTCAGCTTCCGGCCGTCCGACAGGGCGGCAGTGATCTTCACGCCCCGGTCGATGCCGATGACCTTGCCCGTGCCGGGTGTATCGATCGAGTTGGGGACGATGGCGAATGCGATGTGCCACCGGTTGTTCTTGTAGGTGACGCGGAAGGTCTTGGCCTGTGGCAGATCTCGCCGGGTGAGCCGGAACCGGACCCAGCCGCATCCGGGCACCTTGACCTGGGCCCACCGTCGGTTGAGCTTCTGCACTACGACGGATCGGCCCACGACCTGTTTGCCCGTCTTGGCGTTCAGTTTCGGGGAACCGTCCGATTCGAACTCCGGTACCCGGTCGGTGCCGATGACCCGGAACCCCTCGTGCACGTACTTCTTGCGCCAGGTGGGTTCGCCGAAGCCGGAGGTGAACTTGGCATTCCTCGCCTTTGCGAAATCCTTCAATGCCTGCTGTTGCACATCGGCGTTCCCAGCACGCAGCCATGCGTTGTTGTGCCGGGCCTCGGTGAGCCGGCGGCACTGCTCGACGAAGCCAGGCGCGGACTTGCGTCCGGGCCTCCAGTGCATGTGTTGCTCGACAGCGAGGTTCCAGACGTACCGCGCATGCGCGCAGTGCAGCAGCATTTGCTGTTCCTGGTCGCTCGTGGGATACATGCGAAACCTGCTCATGCACCCATTGTGGGTGCACTATGGGTGCATGGTCAAATTCTCTGGGTCTAGTCTGGGTGCGTGGTGAACTTCAATCTCAGGCTTCCCGACGACCTGCACATGGCCATCAAGGCTGCCGCCGAGCGTGAGGGGCGATCCGCCCACGGACAGATGCTGTGGTACCTGCGACGCGCGATCGAATCGGACGGACAGCCGGATCGCTCTCAGGGCGACCCGGCTGCCCCTGCCCCGCTCCGTGGTGGCGGGCATTCTCCCCGGTCCTGAAGGACCGGCATCCTGCCCGCAAGATCAGTGGACGACTGAATGACAGGACGGTGGCAATGTGCGCGCCTCGTTGATCCAGATCGCCGTGGACGAAGACGAATCGGTCGCATCGCGTCGGGGGCGAGTGGCCTCGCTCGTACGGGATCAGGTCGGTGCCGACCTCGTGGTGCTGCCCGAGTTGTGGACCACCGGCGCGTTCGCGTTCGAGGAGTTCGGGCGGGAGTCCGAACCGCTTCAGGGGCCGACGTACGAGGCCATGGCGAAGGCCGCGAGTGACACGGGCGTGTGGCTGCACGCCGGTTCGATTCCGGAGCGCGCGCCGGACGGGACGCTCTACAACACCTCACTCGTCTTCTCTCCCTCCGGCGACCTGGCCGCGTCCTACCGCAAGATCCACCGCTTCGGCTTCGACAAGGGTGAGGCCGTGCTGATGGGGGCGGGCGAGGACCTGGTGACGGTGCGTCTGCCCGACACGACCGTCGGTGTGGCGACCTGCTACGACCTCCGTTTCCCCGAGCTCTTCCGCGGTCTCGTCGACGCAGGTGCCCAGACCCTTGTCGTCCCGGCGGGCTGGCCGGAGCGCCGCCGGGCGCACTGGACGCTGCTGGCCCAGGCGCGGGCGGTGGAGAACCAGGCGTTCGTGCTCGCGTGTGGAACGGCCGGGACGCACGCCGGGGTTCCGCAGGCCGGTCACTCGATCGTGGTCGATCCGTGGGGCGAGGTGCTGGCCGAGGCAGGCGCCGACGAGGAGGTCCTCACGGTGGAGTTCGCCCCGGAGAAGGTCACGACGACCCGCGAACAGTTTCCGGCGCTCAAGGACCGGGTGCTCGGGGTGGCGGCGCCGCGTCGGTGAAGGCGGGGTGTGGTCCGCGCCCAGGGTTTTCGCCCCCTCCGCCCCTTCCCGTCCCGTCCCTGGGGGCTGCGCCCCCAGACCCCCGCTTCGGCCCGGAGGGCCTCGTCCTCAAGCGCCGGACGGGCTGGGTTTGAGTCCCGTTGTTCCTCAAGCGTCGGACGGGCTGGGTTTGAGTCCCGTCGTTCCTCAAGCGCCGGACGGGCTGGGGTTCAGTGCCGTCGCTCCTTCTCCGCCAGGTGGATCACGCAGACCGCCACCGCGATCAGCAGTGCCGGGTCCGCGTCCTCCCGGACGACGTCGACTCCGTACGTCTCCCGGACGTGCAGCCAGCGGCGGGAGACGACGGCGAGCAGTCCGCCGTCGTACTCGACGGCGAACTCGCGGTCGAGGATCTTGCCGCTGACGTCGAGTTCGGTGCTGCCGTCGGCCAGGGCCACCCGGTAGTGGTTGCGCAGGAGGGAGAGCCGTTTGCGGCGGATCGTGGCGAGCGGTTCACCCTCCCGTTCGATCACCATCGTGTCGCGCACGGCGAACATCTTCTGGCGGATGTCGATGAGGACGCGCCCCTGCGTGTCCTTCAGCTCGAAGGTGTCCCGCAGGCGCATCGCCTTGCCGTCGACGAGGAACACCCTGTTGCCGTGGTCGTCCTCGATCCAGTAGTCGTCACCGATGCCGAGGATCCGGTCGCGTACGAGGAATCTCATGACACCAGGGCTTCCCCGCCGCCCGGTCCGAAACGCCGCCGATAGGCCGAAGGGCTGAGTCCGGTCTCGCGCCGCACGCGCGCGCGGAGGTTCGCGGCCGTCCCCAGCCCGCTGCGGGCCGCCACCACGTCCAGCCGTTCCTCCCCGCGCTCGATCAGCCGGCACGCGAGCGCCACCCGCTCCCCCGTCAGCCAGGCCAGCGGGGTCGTCCCCAGCTGTGCGCGGAAGCGCCGGTGCAGGGTCGCCGGCGACACCGCCGCCCGCGCCGCCAGGCCGGCCACCGTCAGCGGCTCCCCCAGCCGCTCCTGCGCCCAGGCCAGCAGCGGCCCCAGCGACTCGTCCGGCACCTCGGGCACCGGCCGCTCCACGAACTGCCGCTGCCCGCCGTCCCGGTGCGCGGCGAACACGAGGCGCCGGGAGACGTGGTTGGCGACCTCGGCGCCGTGGTCGCGCCGTACGACATGCAGGCCGAGGTCGAGGGCCGAGGCGCTGCCCGACGCGGTGAGGATGTCGCCGTCGTCGACGAACAGGACGTCAGACTCCAGGTGTACGCGCGGGAAGCGTGTCCGGAAGGAGTCCGCCCACATCCAGTGGCAGGCGGCCCGGCGACCGTCCAGCAGCCCGGCCTGCGCGATCGTGAACGCCCCGGAGCAGAAGCCGACGAGCCGGGCGCCACGCGCGTGTGCCCGGCGCACGACGTCCAGGACGCGCGCGGACCGCGGGGCGTCGGTGTCGGGCCGGTTCGGCACGATCAGGGTGTCCGCCTCTTCGGCCGCTTCCAGCCCGGCGACCCCGGTGAGCGTGAAGAACCCGTCCCGCATACGGGTCGCGGGCTCGGCGGCGCACAGCCGGAAGTCGTAGAGCTCCCGGCCCAGTTCCGGTCGCCGCAGCCCGAAGATCTCGATGGCGCAGCTCATTTCGAACGGGTTGGAGTTCTCGTCCACGAGCAGAACGACTGTGTGCGGCTGAGAGGATCCTTGCGGCATGTGCGATTTCTAGCACTCGTACGGCGGTCCGGGCACCCCGCACGATGACCCCATGAGCAGCGAACCCGTCTCCCTCCCCCAGGCCCTCGCGTCGTTCGCCGACCTGTGGAGCCCCCGCATCGTCACCGCCGTCAACGACTACGACGTACGCATCGCCAAGGTCGAGGGCGAGCACGTGTGGCACGTCCACGACCACACCGACGAGTTCTTCCTGGTCCTGGACGGCGAGCTGCACATCGCCCTGCGGGAGACGGACGGCGAGCGCACGGTCGTCCTCCCCAAGGGCTCGGTCTTCACGGTCCCGCGCGGCACCGAACACAAGCCGTACGCCCCGCGGCCGACGGCGATCCTCGTCCTCGAACCCACCGGCACCCTCACCGTCGGCGACCGCCACGACGAGGTACCGGACCATGTGGACGCAACCACGGGGCACGCGCTGGCCTGAACCGTCACCGAAGGGAGGTCGCGGCGCTTTTCACTGCCGTGAGCAGGGCGTTCAGGGCGGTACGGGTCGGCGACAAGATCGAGGCCGGGGTGTCGCTTTCGCGGAGGTGGACGGTGGTGGGGGTGGCGGATATCTCCAGGCAGTTAGTGTCGGCGCCGCCTCCGGAGAACGACGATTTCTGCCAGTGGAGGGCTTCGGACACGGGGGAGTTCCTTCACATTTCCTGGGCGATACGGCGGATGAGGTCGAGGGAAGCATCCTGCGGAAGGGCCGCCTTGTCGATGCTCTCGAAGAGGGTTCGGTAGCGGTTCAGCCGTGCTGTGGCGTCGATGAACTCGGCACCGTGGGTCGTGTCGATCTGCACGGTGTCGAGTTGGGGCACGACTCCGCCAACGTACTGCATGGGGTAGCCGGCCCCCGCGAAACCCTCGGCAGAGAAGGGGATCACGCGAAGGGTGAGCGATTTCCAATCAGATGCCTCAAGAAGGCGTTCGAGCTGGACGCGGGTGACCTCGGAACCGCCGACGCGCATACGCAGCGCGGCCTCATGGATGACGACGTCGTAAGGTTTGCCCGACTCCGGTACCTGTCGACGCCGCATCCGGAACGAGATGCTGGCTTCGCGGTCCGCCTCCGGAAGGCTGGGTTCCACGAAGAGTGAGGCCGCGCGGGCGTGCTCCTCGGTCTGGAGGACTCCGGGGATGTGCACTACCTCGAATGAGCGGACGTACGACGCGTGTCGCTCCAACTCGGCTAGGTCGAGCGCCTGAGGAGGCAACACGCCCCGGTACTCCTCCCACCAGCCCTTGAACTGCGGCACCGCCATCTCGACCAGCGCGGCCACGAGTCGGCTGTCGTCGCACTCGTAGAACCCGGCCAACCTGCGCAGCCGCTGCTCGCTGATTCCGAACCGACCGGATTCGATGTGGCTGATCTGTGTCTGGTTCACACCGAGGAAGGCGGCGGCATCCCGCGACTCAATGCCTGCCGCCTCGCGCAGCTTGCGCAGTTCGGCACCGAGTCTGCCCTGTCGGGCTGTAGGGCTGACCCTCGGCGGCATCGTGTCCTCCTCGTTCGTCGTACTTTTCCGGATCAGTTGAGGCGTATCAGGCTGAGCCGCTACGGTCGTAACGCACCTAACGGAGGGTGCCCTCGCGGTCACTCATCCGCAACTCGCGCATGCCCACGCCTCGTTGGCAGTGCCACCTCGACCATCGATATCGGGGCGCCGGACAGCAACGCGGCCGGGATCGCGCAACCCCATCACCCCCACCGGAGTTGCTGCCCCATGCCCTCGTACACCCTCATCTGCCCACCCCTCGATACGTCCCCCCACATCGCCCGAGACTTCGTCGCCACCGTCCTGCGCACCCTGGAACTGGACGGCACCCTCGTCGAGGACGCGATCCTCTGCACCTCCGAACTCGTCACCAACGCTTGCGTGCACGCCAAGGGCGACGGCACGGTGCTGTGGTTGGCGGTGGATGAAGGGCGGCTGAGAGTGGTGGTATACGACGGGGACGAGAAGCCTCCGGTGATAAGGGAATTGCCGGCGGAGACGTGGGAGCAGGGCGGCGGCCGCGGCCTCTGTCTGGTGGACGCCGTCACCGAGGGCCGCTGGGGACACGGCCCGGACGTCCCGTACGGCGGGTACGAGCACCGGCATCGGGACGGCAAGGCGGTGTGGTTCGACCTACCTGTGGATGTGCCTGTACGACGCCCGACCGCACCATGACCGACCGGCCGCATGGCCGACGAAGGGTGAGGGAGATCAGCGCAACGCCCCCACCTCCCGGATCACCCACACCTAGGATGGCCCGCATGGCTATCGAAGGCGCGCAGACAGCCCCCGACGTGGTGGAGGACGTGTTCGAGGGACACGCCATGGACATCGAGGTCGAGGATACCGGCGAGGACACCACAAAGATTCGGCGGCCGTGGAACCCAGACCAGATCCGGGTGAACACCAGCCAGTTCTCCCTGCGTAACATCCTCGACCAGATCGACGAGAAGTCCATCGAACTCGCTCCGGACTTCCAGCGGTTGCAGGTCTGGCACTCCGGCCAGAAGTCCCTGCTGGTCGAGTCCCTGCTGCTGCAGATCCCGTTGCCCGCGTTCTACTTCGCCGAGGACGCGGACGGGTCGTTCCGGGTCGTGGACGGCCTTCAACGGCTGTCCACGCTGCACGCCTTCGTCCGGGGCGGGGAGGCCGGCTTCGCCCTCGGGAAGCTGGAACACCTGGTTGACCTGAAGGACCTGCGCTTCAGCGATCTTCCCGTGCCGTTCCAGCGGCGGATCAACAACACCCAGCTGATCGTCAACGTGATCGATCCGACGACGCCGCGCGGGGTCACGTACGAGATCTTCAAGCGGATCAACACCGGGGGGACCCCGCTCAACGCCCAGGAGATCCGGCACTGCATGAGCAGTCCGCGCAGCCGGGACATCCTGCACCGGATGACCCACACGGCCGCCTTCGCCAAGGCCACCGGAGGCCGCCTCACCGACCACATGCGGATGAACGACCGGGAGATGGCCCTGCGGTTCGCCGCATTTTGGCTGAAGGACGTCGAGGCGTACATGGAGCGGCCGTTCATGGAGATGTTCCTGATGGACGCCACCGAGATGCTCGACTCACCGCAGCAGGTTCCGGACGAGCGGGTGGCGGAACTGGAGGCCGCCTTCGAGCGGGCGATGTCCCACGCGTACCTTGTCTTCGGCGAGCACGCCTTCCGCAAGTGGCCGGAGGGGGACGAGTACCGCCGCCCGATCAACCGCGCTCTGTTCGAGACTTGGTCCATGGCGCTGGCCGACCCCGACCACACGGCCGCCGATCTGCGCGCGCGCCGCGAGGCGATCGTGAAGGCCGCCCGCGAGCGGATGACCAAGGACGTCACCTACCTCAACGCCATCACCTCGTCCACCGCCGACCGCAACCGGGTGGCTTACCGATTCACGGCCGCCACATTGGACTCGCGAGTCGGCCTGTGATCACTTCCCTGGAGATCCGGGGCTTCAAGCGGTTCCAGTCCGAGTCGTTCGCCCTGCGCCCTCTCACCGTCCTGACCGGAGTCAACGGCGGCGGCAAGAGCACTGTGATCCAGTCCCTGCTGCTGGCGAGGCTGGCCAGTACGTCGGGCGCTACGGCAGGCGGCACGGTCCGGCTGAACGGCCCGCTCGGGCTGGCCCTCGGCGAGGCCCGGGACGTGCTGAACTGGACGGCCGACGCGCGGGAGATCACCGTACGGCTCGGCGGTCCGGACGGGGAGTCATGGGTGTACGTCTTCGGTCTGCCCGACGCCGAGCAGGCACTGCACCTCGATGTACGGCGGCTGCCGGTGGCACACGTGCCCGGCATCGGGCCGAGCGTTGCGGACCCCGCTTTTACCTACCTGTGCGCCGAGCGCCTCGGCCCACGCGACACGCTGGCCGTGTCCGCCGAGGAACCCGATCGTATCGGCGTAGGAGTCCGGGGCGAGTTCACCGCACAGGTGCTGGCGCTGCGCGAGTCCCGTGCGGTCAGCCCTCGCAGCCCCCGCGGGGAGGTCAGGAGCCCGCTGCACCACCCGGAAGCAGCCGGTCCACAGCTGAGGGTCCAGGCCGAGGCATGGGCCTCGCAGATCATCCGCCCGCTGCAGATCACTGCCCGGGTGGCCGTGGGAATCATGGCCGGGACGATCCGGTTCGGTGAGACGGGTCTGAGCGGAGAGGAGATCCGCCCTGCCAACACCGGCTTCGGCGTCTCCTATGCGCTGCCGGTCGTCGTCGCCGGCCTGCTCACCGAGCCGGGTGACCTGCTGATCGTGGAGAACCCGGAGGCGCATCTGCATCCGGCGGGACAGTCCCGGCTGGGCCGGTTCCTCGCGCGGGTGGCGGGTAGCGGGGTGCAGGTCGTGGTGGAGACGCACAGCGACCATGTCCTCAACGGAGCCCGTCTCGCCGTCGCGCAGGACCGCTCCCTCCCGGCGGAGGACATGATCACGCACTATTTCGACCACGACCGGATCCTGCCCATCGACATCAATGACAGGGGCGAACTCAGCCACTGGCCCAGCGGCTTCTTCGACCAGATCGAGACCGACCTCGGGAGGCTGGCCCGTGCCCGACGCGGCAGGTAGGAACGAACAGGACTTATTAGGTGACACCTCAGCCGACGAGACTGCCGAGGCTGACGACGACTACCGCGTCGTCGTCGGTGAGGAGTGCTTCGACTGGCGGGAGCTGACGGAATCCGGCCTGGGGGACGCCCTCGACACGCTCGCGGAGCTGCTTCAGCCCTTGGCCGACGGCCGTAAGGCCGCGTTCATGGATCCTGCGTACGACGTCGAGTGCCGGCCGTCGGTCAAGCTGATTGACGCCCTCTACTCCCCGGACGGCGGACTGCCCCGTGATGAGCGGGTCCGTTTGCAGGAACTGCTGGGCAAGTGCCGGCGTCTGGAACCGGACGAGGCGGACCTGCCCCAGCCGCTCCGTGCGGCCGACGGCCCCTGGAGGGAGCCGTCCTGGGGCACGGCCCACGCCCTGGCCCGGGCAGCGACAGGCCGGGCCATGTCCTGCCTCCTCATGCCGTACGCCACACAGCCCGACTGGCCGTCCGGATGGCTCACCGTCGCGCGTACGACGGAGACGGGCTACGACGAGGTGAAGATGCACGTCCTGCGGATCCCGGACGACGCACCGGGGTTCTGGCGAGGCCTCCTCACTCACGAGGACGTCCCGGCCGAGCGATTCTTCGCCTTTACCCAGGACGCCTTCCCCCGGCTGCTGTTCGCCGAATCCCTGCGCCTGCACCACTTCAAAGGCACCTACGCCGAAGTCCTGCCCTGGCTGGTGAAACTGCTCGGCGCACTCGACGACCACTTCACCCGGACACTGGCCGACTGCGGCGGCGACCAGAAGCAGGTCATACGGCGGTTCGGCGCGCTGGGGCTCGACATCTCCCCCGAGAGCCCGAACACGAAGAAGAACGCAAGGGCGTGGGAGCAGCGCAACGTCGACTACGACGAAAGCACCTACCGTTGCGAATGGCACGGCAAGCGGCTGTGGGATCGCGACCGTGTGCACTTCTCCCTGCCGATCCCCGCGTACGGTGACCGGATCCTCGTCGGGATTTTCGTAGGGCACCTGGCGACCTGAGCCAGCCCAGCCGCGCGGAGTGGGAACGGGGCGCAGGGTGAGGGTGCGGGAACCGATCTCCCCCGCACCCTCGAAGCACGTCGAACTCGCCCTGCCGTACCGCAGTGACCTCCCGGTCAGCGGCGGCGCGGGCGCGGTGCCAGCTTGTACAGGGCCACGCCCGCGGCCATCAGCGTGGTGGCCGTGACCATCAGCGCCATGCTGTTCACCCACAGGCCGGTGGCGGCCAGGGTGGCGCCCCCGGCACCGGTGGAACCGACGCCTATCACTCTTCCGTACATGGTCGTTCTCCTAGTGGTGTGGTGCGGTGGTCCGTGGGGGGCGGTTCACGTGGCCACCCACTTCTCCTCGCTGCGGCGCAACAGGCCCCACAGCGACGTGAAGTAGATGGCGTGCTGGAACAGGTCGTAGAACATCTCGGGGATCATCAGCGCCGCGACCAGGACGGCACGGGGACCCGCCCGGCGCACCGAGACGATCTTCTCGACCATGAAGAGCAGGCCGATCGCGGTCCAGAACGGGGAGAAGCCGGGCCAGCCGTACAGCGTCGTGTACGTGATCATGAAGGTGATGTAGACGAGGAAGGACAGCGCGCCGAAGCCCATCAGGAACTGCTGGGCGAAGTAGCGGGCGGTGACCCGGGTCCAGCCGTAGTCGCGCAGGTTCTCCAGGGCGCCGCGCTGCCAGCGCAGCCGCTGGTGCCACAACTTGCCCAGCGTGGGCATGACCTCGGTGGTGACCGCGCAGCCGGCCGGGGACATGGCCCGGTAGCCGAGGGTCTTGACCGCCTTGGTCATCTCGTCGTCCTCGGTGAGCGAGGCGAGGCTGTAGTAGCTCGTGCCGCCGCCGATCACACCGTCGCGGCGGGCGGCGCGCACCTCGCGCAGCACCCGGGCGCGGAACATGGTGCCGGTGCCGGTGAGGACCTGCGCCTTGCCGCCGGTGCGCTCCAGTTCCCAGGCGTAGCGGTGGAACTCCATGCGCTGGAGCAGGCCGAGGAAGCCGCCGCCCTCCTCGCCGTAGAAGACGCCGCCGATGGCGCCGACCCTGCGGTTGAAGGTGGCGAGGGCGGTCTCGGCGAACCACGGGTTGAGCACGGTGTCGGCGTCCTGCACGAGCAGCAGGTCGCGGTCGTCCAGGTGCGGCAGCATCCAGGCGATGGCCTGGTTGAGGGCGCCGGCCTTCTTGTGGGTGTTGCCCTGCGTGTGGAAGACCTGGGCGCCGAGGGACGCGGCGACGAGGGCGGTGTCGTCCGTGCAGTTGTCGGCGATGACCACGACGAGGTCCGGGGGCCGGGTCTGGTTCCACAGGCCCTGGATGGCGGCCGCGATGCGGTCCTGCTCGTTGTGGGCCGGTATCAGTGCCGCGACGCGCGGTACGGGCCCGGGGTTCTCGGGGGCGGCGTGCGCGCGGCGAGCGGCGTGGCGGCCGGAGATCCGCTGCCGCGGATCGTGTGCCGGAGCGGACGCCGGGGCAGCGAGGTCGAGCACGTGGAGCCCCCCGAGGTACTGGTGCAACGGCCCGGCACTGCATCCCCCCGGGCCTCAGACCCTCCACTCTTCACGATATTCACACAAGCGCACAAGATGCCCCCGGTTACGAAATGCTCAAGGTTGTCTCCGCATGCCCTGTGCATCCCGCTCCGGGGGTCCTGTGCCGCTGCAGTGCGTGTGCCCCGATTGGGGTGTCGCTGCCTGCCGATGCGTCATACCGTCTGCCGGTCAGACGCCGTAGCCGTCGCTGTATCCGTTCCGCCTGCTGTGGGGCCGTTCCTCTTCGACGACCGGCGTGTTGGGCGGCATCACGACGCGCCTGCGCCGCGCGATGCTGCTGAAGGTGCTGACGCCGATCAGTCCGACGACCATCAGGATGATGCCGACGAGGTCGAGGTTGACCCCTTGCATGTCCCAGTCGGTCGCGAACGTGAGGATGGCGCCCACGGCGATGAGGATGATGCACCCGCCGAGGCCCATGAGTGTCGCCTCCCTGTCCGGTCCGGTCGATCCGGTCCGGAACTGCGGGTACCCCGTCTGTCAACCCCCATGCCGCGGGGAACCGTTCGAGCCGGAAGCTACCCCGCCAGGAACGCCACCAGCGCGTTCGCCAGCAGATGCGGGTCGTCCGCGCCGCACAACTCCCGTGCGCTGTGCATGGACAGGATCGCCACACCGATGTCGACGGTCGTGATGCCGTGGCGGGCCGCGGTGATCGGGCCGATCGTCGTGCCGCACGGCATGGAGTTGTTGGAGACGAAGGTCTGGAAGGGCACGTCCGCCCTCTCGCAGGCGGCGGCGAACAGCGCGCGCCCCGAACCGTCCGTGGCGTAGCGGTTGTTGACGTTGACCTTCAGGATCGGGCCGGCGTTGACGCGCGGGTGGTGCGTCGGGTCGTGCCGTTCCGCGTAGTTGGGGTGGACCGCGTGGCCCGTGTCGGAGGACAGACAGACGGTCCCCGCGAAGGCTCTCGCCCGGTCCTCGTAGGACCCGCCGCGCGCGAACACCGAACGCTCCAGCACGCTCCCGAGCAGCGGCCCGTCCGCGCCCGTGTCCGACTGCGAACCGTTCTCCTCGTGGTCGAAGGCGGCGAGCACCGGGATGTACGGCAGGTCGCCGGCGGCGGCGAGCGCGGCGAGCGCGGCGAGCGCGGCCACCCCGGAGTGCACGGACAGGAGGTTGTCCATGCGCGGCCCGGCGACCAGCTCGCCGTCCCGGCCCAGGTGGGCCGGCGGCTCCACGGAGTGCGTCATCAGGTCCCAGCCGGTGACCTCACCCGCGCCGATCCCGGCCTCCTCCTCCAGGAAGGCGATGAGATCGCCGTCCCGGACGTCGCCGCCCAGCCCCCAGATGGGCTGCAGGTGCCGCTGCTTGTCGAGCTTGAGGCCCTCCGCCGACACCGAACGGTCCAGGTGGATGGCGAGTTGGGGCACCCGCAGCAGCGGCCGGTCGACGTTCACCAGCCGCGTCGAACCGTCCCGCAGGGTCAGCCGGCCCGCCAGGCCCAGATCGCGGTCCAGCCAGGAGTTCAGCAGCGGCCCGCCGTAGATCTCCACGGCCACCTGCCGCCACCCGTGCGCCCCCGTGTCGGGCCGCGGCTTGACCCGCAGGTTCGGCGAGTCCGTGTGGGCGCCGACGATCCGGAAGGGGGTGTGCGGCAGGGCGCCCTCGGGCACGTACCAGGCCACGATCGCCCCGCCGCGCAGCACGTACCGGCCGCCGGTCGTCCCGTCCCACGCGTCCGTCTCCGCGACCTGTCGGAATCCCGCCTTCTCCAGGCGCTCGGCCGCGTTGGCCACCGCGTGGTACGGCGAGGGGCTCGCCGCCAGGAAGGTCATGAGGTCGTCGGTGTGGCCGCGGTCGAAGCGGGAGGGTGCGCTCATGGGGTTCACCTTAACGACGTACGAGGGCCCGCTCCCGGCGATGCGGAGCGGGCCCTCGTAAGGACGGTGTGGAGGTCCGGACGGCTGGTCTGATGTGTCCTAGAACGCGGCCTCGTCCAGGTCCATCAGGTCCAGCTCCACTCCCTCGGCGACCTTGCGGGCCAGGGTGACGCCCGGCAGAACGTTGGCCGCGAAGAACTTCGCCGCCGCGATCTTGCCGGTGTAGAAGGGCACGTCCTTGGAGGAGGCCGTCTCCAGCTTCTCGGCGGCGATCGCGGCGCCCTTGAGGAGCAGGTAACCGACGACCACGTCACCGGAGGCCATGAGCAGGCGGGTGGTGTTCAGTCCCACCTTGTAGATGTTCTTGACGTCCTGCTCGGTGGCCGCGAGGTCCGTCAGCATCAGGCCGACGATCGCCTCCAGCTCCACGGCCGCCTTGGCGAGGTGCTCACGGGCGCCGGACAGGGCCTCGCCGCCGGTGCCGAGCGCCAGGAACTTCTTGATGTCCTCGGCGAGGGAGTTCAGCGCCGCGCCCTGGTTGCGGACGATCTTCCGGAAGAAGAAGTCCTGGCCCTGGATCGCGGTCGTGCCCTCGTACAGGGTGTCGATCTTGGCGTCGCGGATGTACTGCTCGATCGGGTACTCCTGCAGGAAGCCGGAGCCGCCGAAGGTCTGCAGGGACTGGGCGAGCTGCTCGTAGCCCTTCTCGGAGCCGTAGCCCTTGACGATGGGCAGGAGCAGGTCGTTGAGGGCTTCCTCGGCCGAGGCGTCCTCGCCGTTCGCCCTCTTGACCGCGATCGTGTCCTGCACCGACGCGGTGTAGAGGACCAGGGCGCGCATGCCCTCCGCGTACGCCTTCTGCGTGATCAGCGAGCGGCGGACGTCCGGGTGGTGCGTGATGGTGACCTTGGGCGCGGTCTTGTCCATGAAGTTGGCCAGGTCGGGGCCCTGGACGCGCTCCTTGGCGTACTCCAGCGCGTTCAGGTAGCCGGTCGACAGCGTGGAGATCGCCTTCGTGCCGACCATCATCCGCGCGGCCTCGATGATCATGAACATCTGGCGGATGCCGTCGTGCTTGTCGCCGATCAGCCAGCCCTTGGCGGGGTGCCGGTCGCCGAAGGTCATCTCGCAGGTGTTGGAGGCCTTCAGGCCCATCTTGTGCTCGACGTTCGTCGCGTACACGCCGTTGCGCTCGCCCAGCTCGCCGGTCTCGACGTCGAAGTGGTACTTCGGGACGAGGAACAGGGACAGGCCCTTGGTGCCCGGGCCGTGGCCCTCGGGGCGGGCGAGGACGTAGTGGAGGATGTTCTCCTCCATGTCGTGCTCACCGGACGTGATGAAGCGCTTCACGCCCTCGATGTGCCAGGAGCCGTCGTCCTGGGGGATCGCCCTGGTACGGCCGGCGCCCACGTCGGAGCCCGCGTCGGGCTCGGTGAGCACCATGGTCGAACCCCAGGTCCGCTCCACCGCGAGCCGCGCGATCTTCTTCTGTACCTCGTTGCCCTCGTCGTAGAGGATGCCGGCGAACGCCGGGCCGGAGGAGTACATCCACACGGCCGGGTTGGCGCCGAGGATCAGCTCCGCGTACGCCCAGACCAGGGTCGGGGGAGCGGTCGTACCGCCGACCTCCTCGGGCAGGCCGAGGCGCCAGTACTCCGACTCCATGAACGCCTTGTAGCTCTTCTTGAACGACGGCGTCACCGGCGCGGTGTTCGTCTCCGGGTCGAAGACCGGCGGGTTGCGGTCGGCGTCCGCGAAGGACTCCGCCAGCTCGTTCTCCGAGAGGCGGGTCATCTCCTCGAGGATGCTCTTGGCAGTCTCGGTGTCCATCTCTTCGAACGGACCGGTCCCGTACAGCTTGTCGCGCCCGAGGACCTCGAAGAGGTTGAACTCGATGTCGCGGAGATTCGACTTGTAGTGCCCCATGGCGACGGCTCCGTAGCGGATCGGCGGGTCGGCGAGGCACTGGCTCCTCGCACCTAGTTCACGTACCAACAAGTAGCTACCGATGATGCTACCCGTCGGTAATAAGAAGCAACCCCGATCCGACATCTGTGACAGGTCACACCGGAACCGTCAGCGTCGCCGTGTATCCCTTCTCGACGCTGCCGGTCGTCGTCGCCAGCTGCTGCTCGTGGCCGTCGCTGAAGATGCCGTCCGTCTCCAGGGAGAGCCGGCCGAGGTTCGTCACGCTCCCGCTGTAGCCGTCCGTGGCGTACACCGTGTCGCAGACGTCCTGGGCGAAGGCGAGCTGCGAGGTGTTCGTGATGGACGTCGCCGCGGTGGCGTCGTCGAGGCTGCCGTAGACCTCGAAGTGGACGTGCGGCCAGCGGCCCGGGTAGCAGCCGGGGAAGATGCTCGTGAAGGTGACCTGCCCCTTGTCGTCGGTCTCCTGGACGCCGCGCAGGTAGTTCTCGTCGCTGACGCCCTCCGAGTACAGCGAGTAGTCGCCGTCCCGGTCGCAGTGCCAGACGTAGACGGCGGCGCCCGCCTTCGGGGTCCCGCAGCCGGCGGCCGCGTCCACGACCGTGAGCGTGAGGGTCAGGGGCACGCCCTCGGCGGTGCCGCCCGCGGAGTCGCCGAAGCTGCTGGTGATGTCGCTGCGGACGACCCCGCTCTCCTTCAGGACGTTCACGCCGTTCGACCCGTCGCCGGGGAAGGGGCCGGCGGTCTCGTCGGGGATCGTCGCGCACTCGGGAGAGGTTCCCGCGGCGGCGGAGCTCCCGGCGGCGGAGGGCGAGCCGGACGAGGCGGCAGAGGGGGCGTCCTCGGTGGTGCAGCCCACCAGCGGTACCAGGCTCGCCCCCGCCATCAGCCGGATCATCCGGCGGCGGGCGAGGACGGGAAGGTCGTAGGAGAGTCCCCTGTCGTGCTCGTGGAGTTCGTCGCCGTGGTGTCCGTGCATGGCTGTCCCCTTGCCCGTGTGGCTGCCGTTCCGGTGCTTTTATCTGACATGGCAGACGTTATGAGCCGTGGCGGCGAGAACACCAGGCCGACGGCTGTCAAGTCACTGTCGATCCCCTGTCGGTTTGCCGACCCTCCCCGTAGCGGCCCGCTCCCCGGCCGCTCTCGGTACTCTTGCGCGCATGTACGGCTACGACCAGAACGTCGGTGCACAGCAGGGGTACGCCCCGCCGCAGCAGCCCATGTCCGGCGGCGTCGGCGGCTACGGCCAGCAGCCGCCGCTCTACCCCGAGCCGTCCCCGCCCTCCCTCGCGGACGCGGTGCGCGCCTTCACCACCGGGCAGATGTCCGCCGAGGACTTCCAGCAGGTCTTCGCGACCTCGAAGGTCTACTGCCCGCGCGGTGACAACCCCGGCTTCCTCGCCCTGCACAACACCCAGCAGCCGGTGATCCCCATGTTCACCTCGCTCAAGGAGCTGCGCCGGTACGCGGGCAAGGAGTCCAAGTACTTCGTCATCACCGGCGCCGAGGTCATCGACCTGCTCCCGACCGGCTACGGCTTCGTCCTCGACATGGAAGGCGAGCATCGCATGGTCTTCGACGCGAAGGCCGTGGAACAGATGGTCGAGTTCGCGATGCGGCGGATGTACGGCTGATCGTCACTCCGGCCGGCGCAGCGCCAGGCCGTCGAGGACGACCTCCAGGCCGTACGCGAACTTCCCGTCCCGCACGGCCACGGGGTCCCGGGTCGCGGCGGTGGCATCGGCGTAGCCGCCTTCGAGGTGGGCGTGGCCGGCCGCGGCCTGCTGGGCGGCGGGCAGGAGGCGGGCGATGAAGTCCGCCTCACTCTCGCCGGAGCGGGCGATGGTGGTGAGCCAGGCCGCCTCGGTGGTGCTCATGCCGACGACGTAGGCCATGACCGTCTCGATCGCGCGTTCCGGCTCCAGGAACCCGGCACCCTTGAACAGCGCGGCCAGCCGATCGGAGAAGGACATCAGGTTCGGGCCGAGGTAGGCGAGTCCGGCCTGGCCGAGCACCGAGGACAGCCAGGGGTGGCGTAGCGCCGTCGTACGGAACGATTCCGCGGCCTCGGTGACGGCGGCACGCCAGTCGGGGCCGTCCGCGGCCGGTACGTGGATCTCGGCGGCGACCTCGTCCACGGCGAGCTCCATCAGCTCGTCCTTGGTGGCCACGTGCCGGTAGAGGGAGGTCGCGCCGGCGTTCAGGCGGGCGCCGAGCTTGCGCATGCTCAGGGCCTCGATGCCGTCGGCGTCCAGCATGGCGACGGCTTCACGGACGATGGCGTTCCGGTTGAGGGCGGGCTGGTCGGCCCTGGGCTGGGGGCGGGCCCACACGGACGGGATGGGGTTCTGCTTCGTCGTCTTGGCTGCCATGTCACTCCTCACGCGACCTGCTGCGTACGTCGTTCGCATCGAGCGTACAGCGTTAGTTGGTTGCGCACACTGTTCCGTCATGCGTACAGTGTGCGCATCGAAGGAACGGTGTTCGCGAAGGGGAGTCCCATGGAAGCCGAAGCCCGCAACCCACGTCGTTGGTGGATCCTCGTCGTGCTCTGCCTGAGCACGCTGGTCCTGGTGGTCGACAACATGGCGCTGACCGTCGCGGTGCCGGCGATGACCGAGGACCTCGGTGCCAGCGCCCAGGACACGCAGTGGATCCTCGACTCCTACATCCTGGTGTTCGCCGGTCTGCTCCTGACCTCCGGCAGCCTGGGCGACCGCTTCGGCCGCCGGAAGGTGATGCTGATCGGCCTGCTGCTGTTCGGGGCCGCCTCGCTGGCGGCGTCCTTCTGCACCAGCCCCGGCGAGGTGATCGCCGTACGCACCGCGATGGGTGTCGGAGGGGCGCTGATCATGCCGTCGACCCTCTCGATCCTCATCACGGTCTTCGACGAGGAGGAGCGCGGCAAGGCGATGGCGGCCTGGGGCTCGGTGTCGATGCTGGGCCTGGTCGGCAGTCCGGTCCTGGGCGGCGTACTGATCGAACACTTCTCCTGGCAGGCGATCTTCTTCATCAACGTGCCCGTCGTCGCGCTCGCCCTCGTCGCCGGTGTCACGCTCATGCCGGAGTCGAAGGCGCCCTGGCAGAAGGCCGACCCGCTGGGTGCGGTGCTGTCCGCGACCGGCATGACGGCCCTGGTCTGGTGGATCATCGAGCTGCCGCAGCACGGCGCGCTCGGCGGCCGCTCCACCCTCACGCTGGTGGTGGCGGTGCTGTCCCTGGCGGGCTTCGTGATCTGGGAGAACGTCACGAAGTCCCCCATGGTCCCGCTGGTCCTCTTCAAGCACCGCAACTTCAGCGGCGGCTCGCTGTCCCTCGCCCTCGTCCAGATCGGCAACGGCGGTCTGCTGCTGGTCCTCACCCAGTACCTGCAGTTCGTGCTCGGCTACTCGGCGATCGAGGCGGGCCTCGCCTTCCTGCCGCTGGCGGTCGCCGCGCTGATCGGCAACGGGGTCGGCGTCAAACTCTCCGCGGCGATCGGCAACCGGTTCGTGATCCTCGGCGGCATGCTGCTCATGGTCGTCTGCTTCGCCCTGATGGCCACGGTGGACGCCGACTCCGGCTTCACGCTCCCGGCGGTGGCCCTGGGGCTCCTCGGCCTCGGCGCGGGCCTCGCGATGCCGGCCGCGGTCGCCGCGCTGATGGGCACCATCCCGGCCGACAAGGCGGGCGTCGGCTCGGCGCTGAACGACACCATCCAGCAGGCCGGTACGGCTCTGGGCATCGCGATCCTCGGCTCGCTGCTGTCGAGCGGCTTCAGGGCGGAGATGCCGGCGGACGCTCCGGAAGGGGCCGGGAACTCGATCGCGGAGGCGCTGGCGGTGGCCCAGGGGGACAGCGGGCTGGTGCGGGCGGCGCGGGAGGCCTTCACCGCGTCGATGTCGACGACCTTCACCGTGAGCGCGATCGGTGTGCTGGTGGCGGCGGTGCTGGCGGCGGTGGTGATGCGGGACGGGAAGAAGTGGCCGCAGGAGCGGCAGGCGGGGTCGGAGGCGGGTTCGGATGCCGAGGCGGGTCAGGCCCTGGGTTCGGGCTCTGATTCGGTGAAGGAGTCCGAGCTGATCGCCTGACCTGATTGAGTTGGGCCGGGAGGCCGGTGCCCTGGGAAGGGTGCCGGCCTCGGGCGTTGGCCGCCGGCACGGCCGAAAGGCGGGAATGGTTTCCCGTGTTCCGGGGTTGGAGGTGGCAGAAAGTTCAACGCTCAACTAAACTCGGAGCACAAGGAGGTACCGACATGCCTGCAGTGACCGTCGAGAACCCGCTGACGCTGCCCCGCGTCGCCGCGCCCACCGACGCCGTGGCCCGTCCCGTGCTCACCGTCACGACCGCGCCGAGCGGTTTCGAGGGTGAGGGCTTCCCGGTGCGCCGAGCGTTCGCCGGGATCAACTACCGCCATCTCGACCCGTTCATCATGATGGACCAGATGGGCGAGGTGGAGTACGCGCCGGGTGAGCCCAAGGGCACGCCCTGGCACCCGCACCGCGGCTTCGAGACCGTCACCTACATCATCGACGGCATCTTCGACCACCAGGACAGCCAGGGTGGCGGCGGCACCATCACCAACGGCGACACCCAGTGGATGACCGCGGGCTCGGGCCTCCTGCACATCGAGGCCCCGCCGGAGGCGCTGGTCATGTCCGGCGGGCTGTTCCACGGGCTTCAGCTCTGGGTCAACCTGCCTGCCAAGGACAAGATGATGCCCCCGCGCTACCAGGACATCCGCGGTGGCCAGGTGCAGCTGCTCACCTCGCCGGACGGCGGCGCGCTGATGCGCGTGATCGCCGGTGAGCTGGACGGTCACCAGGGTCCGGGTATCACCCACACCCCCATCACCATGGTCCACGCGACGCTGGCCCCGGGCGCGGAGCTCACGCTGCCGTGGCGGGAGGACTTCAACGGTCTCGCGTACGTCCTGGCGGGCAAGGGTGCGGTCGGCGCCGAGCGGCGTCCCGTCCACATGGGCCAGACGGCCGTCTTCGGCGCCGGTTCCTCGCTGACCGTCCGCGCGGACGAGAGGCAGGACTCCCACACGCCGGACCTCGAAGTCGTGGTCCTGGGCGGACAGCCGATCCGTGAGCCGATGGCTCACTACGGGCCCTTCGTGATGAACACGCGGGACGAACTGCAGCAGGCCTTCGACGACTTCCAGAAGGGGCGGCTGGGGACGATCCCGGCGGTGCACGGGATGTCCGAGGGTGGCCTGTAGAAGTCACCGAAGGCGGGGTCCGGGCAGACCGGGCCCCGCCTTCGGTGTCCAGGGCGCCGCAGCAGCGATCCGCTGTCCCTGCTCTCGTTATCCGAACATGCCGGGCTGGTAGTCCCCGGCGGGCTGCTGGACGATCACGTTCAGGCGGTTGTAGGCGTTGATGACGGCGATGAGGGCCGCCAGGGCGGCGAGCTGTTCCTCGTCGTAGTGCTTCGCGGCGTTGGCCCAGGCCTCGTCCGTGACGCCGCCGGCCGCGTCGGCGATGCGGGTGCCCTGTTCCGTCAGCTCCAGGGCGGCGCGCTCGGCCTCGGTGAACACCTTGGCCTCCCGCCACGCCGCGATCAGGTTGAGGCGGGTCGAGGTCTCCCCGGCGTGGGCGGCGTCCTTGGTGTGCATGTCGGTGCAGAAACCGCAGCCGTTGATCTGACTGGCGCGGATCTTCACCAGTTCCTGCGTCGCGGCCGGCAGGGTCGTGTCCGAGACCACCTTCCCCGCCGAGTTGATGTGCCTCAGGAACTTGGCCGCGACCGGGCTGCCGAAGAGGTTCAGTCGTGCGTCCATGGTGAACTCCTGTGTGGTGGCTGGTGGTTACACCTCCCTGACGGAACAGCTCACCAAGATGTGACAGGCGCGAATGTGACGTGCGTCTCCTCGCCGTGCGGCTCACGACGCCCGCGAGGAATACCACCCGTTCTACGGCTTGTCGGCCTCGAACAACTCGAACCAGATGCTCTTCCCCTCGCCCCGCGGGTCCACCCCCCACACGTCCGCGAGCAGTTCGATGAGCACCAGGCCGCGGCCGGACGACGCCAGCTCACCCGGTCTGCGTTTGTGCGGGAGGTCGTCGCTGGTGTCCGTGACCTCGACGCGCATCCGGCGTGCGCCCGGCTCGCCCCGCACCTCGGCCAGCAGCAGGGCGTCCGCGTCGGTGTGGACCAGGACGTTGGTCAGCATCTCGGAGAGCAGCAGCACCGCCGAGTCGATCTGGTCCTGCGACGCCCAGTCGTGCAGCAGCTCCCGCAGCTGTTGCCGGGCCACCGCCACCCGTTCCGGTTCGGCCTGGGCCACCGAGAGCATCGTGCGGCGGACCCTGGGGGGTACGGCGACCGTGTCGCCGCAGCCGCAGCCCTCGCCCTGCCGGCACAGCAGCAGAACGGCTATGTCGTCCTCGCGGCGGTCGGCCAGGGGCCCGACGGTGTGGTGCGAGGAGGGCCCGTGCACGGCCTGGACCAGGGCGTCGGCAAGGGCTTCCAGGTCGCCCTCGTGATCCTCCAGGATCGCGCGGATGCGCTTCCAGCCGGTCTCCATGTCGTGGCCGCCGGTCTCGATGAGGCCGTCGGTGCACAGCAGCAGGGTCTCGGAGGGTTCGAGGGTGATCCGGGTGGTGGGGTAGTCGGCGTCGGGGTCGATGCCCAGGGGGAGGCCGCCTGCCGTGGGGCGGTTCAGGACCGTGCCGTCCGCCATGCGGATCGCGGGGTCGGGATGGCCGGCGCGGGCGATGTCCAGGATGCCGGTCGTGGGGTCCGCCTCCACGTACAGGCAGGTGGCGAAGCGGTGGTCGGCGCTCTCGGGATCGTCGTAGGTCATGCCGTGCAGGAAGCGGGAGGCGCGGGAGAGGACCGCGTCGGGGCGGTGGCCCTCCGAGGCGTACGCCCTGAGCGCGATGCGGAGCTGGCCCATCAGGCCGGCCGCGCGGACGTCGTGGCCCTGGACGTCGCCGATGACCAGGGCGAAGCGGCCGCCCGGCAGGGGGATCATGTCGTACCAGTCGCCGCCCACCTGGAGGCCGCCGCCGGTGGGGACGTACCGCGCGGCGATGCTCATGCCCGGTATCCGAGGGCCGAGGGTGGGAAGCATCGAGCGTTGGAGGCCGTCCGTGAGTTCCCGCTCCGACTCCGCCACGCCCGCCCGGGAGAGGGCCTGGGCGAGCATACGGGCCACCGTCGTCAGGACGGAGCGCTCGTCCGGTGTGAACGCCACCGGATAGGTGAAGGCCGCCATCCACGCGCCCATCGTGCGGCCGGCGACGGTCAGCGGCAGGAAGGCCCAGGACCGGCGGCCGAAGTGCCGGGCGAGCGGCCAGGTGAGCGGGTAGCGGGACCTGTAGTCCTCGGGGTCGGAGAGGTAGACGGCGCGGCCGGTGCGGACCACCTCGGCGGCCGGGTAGTCGGTCGCGAGGGACATCTGGGAGAAGGGTCCCTCGTCGCCGGGCCGGTGGCCGTGGTGGCCGATGATCGTCAGGCGGTCTCCCTCGACGCCGAAGACGGCCAGACCGTCCGGGGAGAAACCGGGCATGGACAGACCCGCGGCGACCCGCAGGACCTCGGCCGTGGAGCGGGCCTCGGCCAGGGCGCGGCCCGCGTCCAGCAGGAACGCCTCGCGGGAGCGGCGCCAGTCGCCGGTGACGGCGGTGCGTCCGGCGGGCGTGCCGGGTCTGGGCTCGGTGACCTCCTGGAGGGTGCCGATCAGCTCGTACACCTTCCTCGCCGGGTCGAAGGACGGCTTGGAACGGCTGCGGACGACGCGGACGACGTGCCCCTCGGGGTCCATGATCCGGACGCGCACCTCGGCGAGGGTGTCCTCGGCGACGGCGAGCTGGATCACTCCGGTGATCTCGTTCCAGTCGACGGGGTGGAGACGGGCCCGGGTCTGGGCTTCCGTGAGGACGGTCTGCTCGGCGGGCAGCCCGAGCAGCCGGGCTGCCTCGGCGTCGACCGTGACCAGTCCGGTGGCGGTGTCCCAGTGCCACAGGCCGGTCGCGAGGACGGCGAGAACCTCCCCCACGGCGGGCAGAGGCTCGCCATTGCGCATTGCCCCACTTTAAGAAGACGAGGACGAGGAGTGCCACTGATCACCGGCTCTTCAATGGTGGGGAGGCGATCTCGAGGTGGCCGGTACCCTTGGGAGGTCCGGGCACCGGGCCCCGGAGATTCCCGATCAGCGAAGGCTGGATGAACGACGATGCATCGGTACAGGTCCCACACCTGCGGCGAGCTCCGCGCCTCTGACGTCGGCACCGACGTCCGGCTGAGCGGCTGGCTGCACAATCGGCGCGACCTGGGCGGCATCCTCTTCATCGATCTGCGCGACCACTACGGCATCACCCAGCTGGTCGCCCGCCCCGGCACCCCGGCGTACGAGGCCCTCGACAAGGTCTCCAAGGAGTCCACGGTCCGCGTCGACGGCCGCGTTGTTTCACGTGGAACCGAGAACGTGAACCCGGACCTCCCCTCCGGCGAGATCGAGGTCGAGGTCGGCGAGGTCGAGCTGCTCGGCGCGGCCGCCCCGCTGCCGTTCACGATCAACACGGAGGACGGGGTCAACGAGGAGCGGCGTCTGGAGTACCGCTTCCTGGACCTGCGCCGTGAGCGCATGCACCGCAACATCCTGCTGCGTACGTCGGTCATCTCCGCGATCCGGCACAAGATGACGGCGCTGGGCTTCAACGAGATGGCGACGCCGATCCTGTCCGCCACCTCGCCCGAGGGTGCCCGCGACTTCGTCGTCCCCTCCCGCCTGAACCCGGGCAAGTTCTACGCCCTCCCGCAGGCCCCGCAGCAGTTCAAGCAGCTGCTGATGATCTCCGGCTTCGACCGCTACTTCCAGATCGCGCCCTGCTTCCGCGACGAGGACGCCCGCGCGGACCGCTCGCCGGGCGAGTTCTACCAGCTCGACGTCGAGATGAGCTTCGTCGAGCAGGAGGACGTCTTCCAGCCGATCGAGAAGCTCATGACCGAGCTCTTCGAGGAGTTCGGCAACGGCCGGCACGTGACGTCCCCCTTCCCGCGCATCCCGTTCCGTGAGGCGATGCTCAAGTACGGCTCGGACAAGCCGGACCTGCGCGCCCAGCTGGAGCTCGTCGACATCACCGACATCTTCGAGGGCTCGGAGTTCAAGGCCTTCGCCGGCAAGCACGTGCGTGCCCTGCCGGTGCCGGATGTGTCCGCGCAGCCCCGCAAGTTCTTCGACCAGCTCGGTGACTTCGCGGTCTCGCAGGGCGCGAAGGGCCTGGCCTGGGTGCGGGTGACCGAGGACGGCTCGCTGACCGGCCCGATCGCGAAGTTCCTCACCGAGGAGAACGTCGCCGAGCTGACCAAGCGGCTGTCGCTCGCCGCGGGTCACGCCGTGTTCTTCGGCGCGGGCGAGTTCGACGAGGTCTCGAAGATCATGGGCGCGGTGCGGGTCGAGGCCGCCAAGCGTGCCGGGCACTTCGAGGAGAACGTCTTCCGGTTCTGCTGGATCGTCGACTTCCCGATGTACGAGAAGGATGAGGAGAGCGGCACGATCGACTTCTCGCACAACCCGTTCTCCATGCCGCAGGGCGGTCTGGAGGCCCTGGAGACCCAGGACCCGCTGGACATCCTGGGCTGGCAGTACGACATCGTCTGCAACGGCGTCGAGCTGTCCTCGGGCGCGATCCGGAACCACGAGCCGGAGATCATGCTCAAGGCGTTCGAGATCGCCGGCTACGACCGGGAGACCGTCGAGGAGAAGTTCGCCGGCATGCTCCGCGCGTTCCGCTTCGGCGCCCCGCCGCACGGCGGCATCGCCCCCGGCGTCGACCGCATCGTCATGCTGCTGGCCGACGAGCCGAACATCCGCGAGACCATCGCCTTCCCGCTCAACGGCAACGCCCAGGACCTGATGATGGGCGCGCCGACGGAGCTGGAGGAGGCACGGCTGCGGGAGCTGCACCTGACGGTGCGCAAGCCGCAGCCGAAGTAGTCCGCTTCGGAGTCCGCTTGGTGGTCCGCTTCGCGAGGGGCCTGAAACCGACGTCGGTTTCAGGCCCCTTCGGCGTGCCTGGGGAAACCACAGTCCGCTCCCACGTCTTTGACAGTCTCCTTACCTAACTTCCCTGCTCATGACGGGAAACCAGACGGCCCCAGGGCCGAAACACAAGCAGGACCCGACGCGTCGCAAGGTCGTCGTGGCGGGCGGCGCGGCGGTGGCCGCCGTGGGTGTGGGCGGTGCCCTCGCCATGACCGCCTCCGCGGACGAGACGACGGCGGGCGCGAGCGCGGCCTCGACCGCGTCGAGCAGCGCGGAGGTCTGCTACAAGCTCACCTCGGAGACCACCGAGGGTCCCTACTACATCGACGCCGACAAGATCCGCCAGGACATCACCGAGGACAAGGAGGGCATCCCGCTCACCCTCACCCTCAAGGTGATCGACTCCGAGACCTGCAAGCCGATCCGCGACGCCGCCGTCGACATCTGGCACTGCGACGCGCTGGGCATCTACTCCGGCTACGAGAGCCTGTCGACCGGCGGTGGCGGCACCGCCCCGACCGGCGCCCCCTCGGGCACGCCGACGGGAGAGCCGCCGTCGGGCGCACCGTCCGGCGGCCCCGGCGGCGGTGGCGGGATCCACGAGGAGCCCACGGACGACGAGCGCTACCTGCGCGGCACCTGGAAGACGGACAAGCAGGGCCGGGTCACCTTCAAGACGGTCTTCCCGGGCTGGTACCGCGGCCGCTGCGTCCACATCCACACCAAGGTGCACGTGGACGGCGAGTGGACCGACGCCGGCTACGAGGGCGGACACGCCTGCCACACCGGCCAGTTCTTCTTCGACGAGGAGTCCGTGCTCGCCTCCGCCGAGGTCGAGCCGTACGCCACCAGCACCACCGAGCGCACCACGCTCACCGAGGACACGATCTACGACCAGAGCGGCACCCAGGGCGGTCTCCTCAGGCTGAAGTACGACAAGAAGAACATCGCCAAGGGCGTCGTCGGCTCCCTCACCGTGGGCGTCGCGCCGGACGAGACGAACGACGGCACCTGATCGCTGCCGTGCCCCGCCGGGTCGATGGGTTGTTCATGCAGTTCACCTGTTCGCGTACATGAACATTTGCTCAACCCATTGACCCGGAAGATCGGCCTCCGTAACGTCCCCCAGTGCCCGCGTACGTGATTGCAGTTCACGTATGTGCACCGCGAGGGAGACAACGATGTCAGAAGTCGTGTCAGAGGTCGTGACACCCGACGCCGAAAGCCGAGCAGTCGGCAAGTTCCTGCGTCGCATGCTGCCGATCCTGGTCCTGATGCTGCTGGTCAACCAGATGGACCGGACGAACGTCGGCTTCGTCCAGGACGAGTTGCGGGCCGATGTGGGGGTGAGTGCCACCGCGTACGGTCTCGGCGCCGGCCTGTTCTTCATCGGGTACGCGCTGTTCGAGGTCCCGAGCAACATGCTCCTGGAGCGGTTCGGCGCCCGGGTCTGGCTCACCCGCATCATGATCACCTGGGGCGTGGTGATCGTGGCGATGTGCTTCATCCACAACGTCGCGATGTTCTACGCCCTCCGTTTCCTCCTCGGCGTCGCCGAGGCCGGCTTCTTCCCCGGAGTGCTCCTCTACTTCACCCAGTGGCTGCCCGACTCCAGCCGGGGCCGGGCGAGCGCGATCTTCCTCGGCGGTTCGGCCACGGCGTACATCGTGACGGGACCGGTCACCGGAGCCCTGCTGGAGCTGCACGGGGCGGGCGGATTCGCCGGCTGGCGCTGGATGTTCGCGCTGGAGGGCGCCTTCTCGATCGTCGTCGGGATCGTCGCCGGGTTCTTCCTCGTCTCCCGCATCGAGGACGCCCGCTGGCTCACCCGCGAGGAGAAGGCGGCACTGAGCGCGGCGGTCGACCGCGACAAGGAAGCCCGCAGCCGAGCTCCCAGGGTCTCCCGGCTCAAGCTCCTGTTCCACCCCCAGGTCGCCCTGCTGACCGGCGTCTTCTTCGCGATGGCACTCACCGGGTACGCGATCACCTTCTGGCTGCCCAGCCTGGTCGACGACATCGGCGGGCTGTCGTCCTTCCAGGTCGGGCTGCTCACCGCCGTACCGTGGATCTGCGCCGTGATCGCGATGTACACGGTGAGCCACTTCACCGACGCCGCCCCGGACCGCCGCCCCTTCCTGGCGATCGCCCTGGTCCTGTCGGCCGTGGGCACCTTCCTCGCCACCCTGGGCTCCCCCTGGTTCGGGCTCGCCGCCCTCACGCTCGCCGCGGTCGGCGGGAAGTGCGCGGCCACCCTGTACTGGCCGATGGCCCAGTCCGGACTCGACCTCAAGGTCGCCGCGCCGGGGCTCGCCGTGGTCAACTCCATCGGAAACCTGGGCGGTTTCGTCTCCCCCACGCTCTTCGGCTACCTCAAGGACACGACCGGCAGCACGAACGGCGGCCTGTACACGCTCTCCGCCGCGTCGCTCCTCGCGGTGATCGGGGTGGTCTTCATCAGGAACACCCGCGGGACGTCCGGCGCCCCGCCGCGGACCGCGCCGGAGACGAGCGCACAGCGGCCCGTCGTGTCCTGAGAAGCGCGAAGGCGCCCGGGGTGACCGCACCCCGGGCGCCCGCGTTCACGAACTCACAGTTCACGAAAGCGACTTGTAGCCGCTCCAGCCGGTGGCGATCGTCGCCCGCGCCCCGAACGACCCCTTGCCGTCCCCGCTGTTGCGGAACAGGTTGCCGCTGCTGTCGCGGGAGACGATGTCGGCCTTGCCGTCGTCGGTGATGTCGCCGACGCCGACGATCACGTTGTACGAGCCGCCCCAGTTCGCGAACAGCCGGGTGCGGGCGCCGAAGGTGCCGTTGCCCTTGCCGTAGTAGCGGTACAGGGTGTTCGCCTTGTCCTGGGCGAGCAGGTCACCGATGCCGTCGCCGTTGAGGTCGCCGACGCCCACGATCTTCTTGTACGTCTTCCAGTTGTCGTAGAGCTTCACGCGGGCGGACAGCTTGCCGGTGCTGGTGCCCTTGTAGAGGTAGACCGTGCCGGTGGACGTGTTGCGGGCGACCAGGTCCGGGCGGCCGTCGCCGCTGACGTCACCGGGGGAGGTCAGGACGTCGTACTGGGTCCAGCCGCCGGTCGACAGCGTCGTGTACGACGTCGACGGCCTGACCGCGGCGTTGCAGCCCGGCTTGTACAGGCGCAGGGCGCCGCTGCTCAGGCGGACCAGGACGTCGTTGCAGCGGTCGCCGCTGAGGTCGCCGAAGGGCACGAACCTCGCGGTCGTCGGCCAGCCGGTGCCGGTGGTCTTCTCGCCGAATCTTCCGGTCCCGGTGCCGCTGTGGAAGGTCAGGCCGCCGGAGGCGTTGAGGGTGAGCAGGTCGCCCCTGCCGTCCGGGCCGTCGGGGCTGGTGAAGTCGCGGAGTGCGGGCGCGCCCCGGAGGACGAACCCCTCCCCGGACTTCACCGTGGCCGGGGTCGAGGTGCCCAGGCCGGTCGCCTTCAGCGTCCACGTGAACGCGCCGTTGGGGAAGTAACCCCCGCTCGCCGTCCTGCCGTTCCAGGTCGCCGACACCCAGGCCGAGGTCGCACCGCCGGTGATCGTGCGGGTCGCCCTGCCGCTCGCGCCGCTCTGCACCGAGGTGAGGGTGAGGGACCAGGAGGTGACGGGGCGGGAGAGCAGCCAGTGACCGCGCCACGGCTCCGTCGAGGGCGGCTCCATGATGCCCTCGGTCTCCGTGGAGAAGGCCGTCGGCGTGGACGGCGTGACGCCGGTGGTGGCCACGTGCGTCTGCTCGAACGAGTCGAACCAGGCGACCAGGCCCGTGTACTCGTCCACCGTCCAGCGGTAGCGGCGGTCCACCGCGAGGCCGCTGTCCGGCAGGCCGGAGGCGATCACGCGGGTGGTGCCGGTGGCCGCGTCGGTGAGGACCAGCCGGTCGGCGTCGTGGTCGTGGCGGACGGTGAAGCCGTCGCCGAGCAGCACGTCACCGGGCTGCACGGCGCGGGACGTACCGGCCTTGGTGTCGTAGACGCCCGCCGAGGCCGTCCCGCAGGACCAGTACACCCAGCGGCCCGCCGCCTGGAGCTCGCTCGGCGTGCAGGCGAGCGAGGGGACCGTCACCGTGGCGAGGGTCCTGTCCTCGGTGAGGCTGTAGGAGGTGAGCTTGCCGGTGCCGGCGGCGCTCCAGAGGGTGGAGCCGTTCAGGGCGGCGGCGCGCACCGAGCGCTTCAGCTTCTGCGCGTAGCCGAACTCGCCGACGTACTGCGCCGGGGCGGAGCCGCCCGAGTTGTAGACGGCGTAGTCGTCGGAGACGTCGACGATCGAGCCGCCCGTGGTGCCGTAGAACGACAGGGGGTTGTAGCCGATGGAGACCAGCCGGTCCGCGTTCTCCAGGCCGCTGCCGCCCTCGTCGCCGTCGTAGAACGTGTCGAGGTAGACGTCCTCGGGATCGGTGCCGTCGAAGTTGCCCCACATCGCCGAGCAGGTGGTGTTCGGGTACGGGCACGTCGGGCTGACCGAACTGCTCTCCGTGGCGGCGGACGCGGTCAGCTGGGTGCTGCCGTTGGTGGTGAGCCTGCGGACGGACGTGGTGTCCGAGGTGCTGCTCGTGGTGTCCTCCGCGACGCGCAGGCTGCCGCGGCTGAGCGCGAGCCCGGTCTTCTTGTTCTCGTACGGAGGGACCTTGGTCAGCTTCGCCACCTGCGGGGTGCCGTCGGCGCCGAGGCTCACGCGCTGCACCCACCAGTCGGCCGTGGTGGTGCCGCCGGTGACGAGGGCGCCGCCGTCCGGGGTGGCCAGCGGGGTGCCGTACGACCCGGGCAGCAGGGTCCTGGTGGTGCCGTCGGTCAGGGAGACGGCCTTGACGCCGGGGGCGCCGGTCAGGACCAGCCAGTCACCGACGAGGACGGGAACGGGGGAGACGGTGGTCTCCTCCCCGGCCACCGGGACCGTCTCCTCGGCGGCGAGGTCGGTGCGCGGCTTGAGGTGCAGACCGGCGGCCTGCGTGTACCAGCCGACGCGGTCGTCGCTCAGCACGACCTCCGGCACCGTCTCCTCGGACAGACCGGTGAAGACCGGGGTGAGCCGCGCGGTGGCGAAGTCGAGGTAGCCGACGGTGTACGACGTGAGGGCACCGTTCTCGTCGCGGGCGGGGTGGGTCAGCAGGGCGCCGTTCTCGTCGCCGGTGCGCGCGAAGTTCCACTCCCAACCCACGTCGGCCGGATAGCCGGTGACCACGCGGTCGCGCTGCTTGCCGTCGACGAGGTCGACGAGGTGCAGCACGTGTCCGTCCAGTTCGGTGCCGTCGACGACGCCGTTGTACTCGACGGTGACGGTGGTCTCGCCGTACGTGCCCACGCGGTCGGCCGACTGGCTCAGGTCGAGGGTCCGCAGGGCGCCGCCGTCCGGGCTCCACAGCGACACGGGGTCGCCGCCGTCGGTCCTGTTCGGCAGCGCCACCGTGTCGGCGTCCTGCCCGAACACGCCCGAGGCACAGCGCTTCTCCGTGTCGTAACAGCTGGTGGTGGTCGGCGAGTAGACCCCGGACGGTCCCTCGACGGTGACGGTGCTGCCGTCCTCGTAGTCCGTCCAGAACAGGCCGGCGGCCCCCGCCTGGCGGTGCAGGAAGCCGGTCTCGCCCGCCGCCAGCAGCCGCTCGGCGCGCCGCAGCTCGAGGCGCGGATCGTCCAGGACGATCTCGGTGGTTCCGGCCGCCGCGGCCGTCGTGGCGGCCTGCGCGGCGCCGCCGCCGTCCTCCGTACCGGAGAACAGAGTGATGGATCCGGCCGCCACGGCGACCGCGAGCGCGGAGACGAGAGCGGCACGACCGCCCCGTCTCGGGGCGTGTCTGCCCACGTGAAGTTCCCTCCCCACGAGGGCCCCCGCCCTCGCACAAGTGGCCGGATGCTATCAGGGGGCGGGGGTGCGTCCGCGCAGGTGAAGGGGCAGGGCGGGTGCTGAACGCCTGGTCTAGCCGGCGACGCGGGTGACGCCGAAGATCAGGGTGCGGCGACCGACGTCGTAATGGACGGTCCCGGTGGTCTTCAGCAGGTCGTCCAGGACATCGGCGTCGTCGACGTCGATGGTCAGCACTTCCTCCCAGGCGCCCTCGTCGAGAACGAGCTGCAGGGTGAACGTGCCGCGTGCGCCTGCGTCGCCGGCGACCCAGCTGAACTGGTAGTGGCTGAGCTGGCGGACCTTGATGCTTTCGTCGGTGAGGGGCTGGCTGATGGTGCCCATGACGTCCTCCTCATGCGCTGATCGGCGAAATCCCGTCGTGCGTGTCCGGGCGTGTCCGGGCGGGTCCAGGGGGATCCGGTCACCGATCACTCCGGCCGGTCTCGTCGGTCTGACCGGATTCGGTCTCGGTCTCGATCCGCTCCTTGCGGATCTCGCCGCGAACGGTCTCTTCCTCGGTACGCTCCTCGGTACCCAGCCGGACGCGTTCGACGGGGACGGCTTCCGTCTCCACGACGGGGCGCTCCTCGTGGAGTATCACCTCGTGTTCGGCCTCGGTGATGTCGGCGCCGGACATGGCCGCGTCCCGGTTGGCGTCGGTGATCGGCTCGTGCTCGACCCGGACTTCCTCGTGGCGTACGGGGACGGTCTTCTGGACCTCCTCGGTGACGACGTACTTGCGCAGGCGCGCCCGGCCGGTCTCTCGGCGTTCGACACCGACGCGCATCTGCTCCTCGGAGCGCGTCATCGCGTCGTCGCCGGCCCGCTCTGTTCCGGCAGCGGTCGTGGTGGCCGTGGTGCCGGTGACGGTGCCTGCCAGGCCGCCCTGGGGCTGGTCGGTCCGCTGCCAAGCGGTGTCCCAGTCGATGCCGTAGTGCTGGTAGAGGCGGTGCTCCTCCTCTTCGGACAGATGTCCGCCGGCGTCGACGTCGACGTTCGGTGCGTCCTTGACCGTTTCCTTGTCGTAGGGCACCTCCAGGTGGTCCTCCACCACGGTCCCGTCGTGGATCGGCACGAACGACTCGCTGGTGCCGAACAGGCCGGTCTTCACGCTCACCCATTCGGGCTCACTGGTCACATCGTCGAAGAAGATGTGCTTGGCCTCACCGATCCTGTTGCCGTCCGCGTCGTAGACGGGATGATCCAGCACGGTGGCGATCTGGTCGCGAGTGATCATTAGGGCTCTCCTTGTTCCTGTAGTCCCTTACGCGTAACCACTCGCTTCACGGGCAAAAGCGGAAAATTCCAGAAAAAATGGAAATATTCCCGCAGTGAGGCGGTCGCACGGCGGGGAACCAGGGGGCGGACGATCACCGCCGGTCGCCGCTCGCCGGTGCCGCCGGGTATTGAGACGGCCTATCAAGGAAACGCAAAGCGACTTCACAGAATCCTGGCCGACGGTCGTTCCATGACCTCAACGGCCCTGAACCAACTGGTTTTGGTCGCCTGTGACCTCGTCGCCGTCTCGGTGCTCACCTTCGGCGTCTTCTTTCCGCGTCACCACCGCCGGGACCTCGTCGCCGCGTTCCTCGGAGTCAATGTCGGCGTCCTGTCCGTGGCGATGACGCTGAGTTCCGCGTCGGTCGGGATCGGCCTGGGAATGGGCCTGTTCGGGGTGCTGTCGATCATCCGGCTGCGGTCGTACGAGATCGCCCAGCACGAGATCGCGTACTACTTCTCCGCCCTGGCGATCGGCCTGCTCAGCGGACTGCCGCAGCACGCGACCGTGCTGTCCGCCGCGCTGACCCTGCTGATCGTCGGCGCGATGTACGTCGGCGACCACCCCCGCCTGTTCGCCCGGCACCGCACGCGCAGCCTGCGTCTCGCTCCGCGCACACCGACGAGGACGCCCTGCGCACCCACCTCGAGGTGCTGCTCGGCGGACGGGTGGTGAACCTGTCGGTCAAGAGCGTCGACCTCGTCAACGACACCACGCAGGTCGAGGTCCGGTACGTCGTGACCTCCGTCCCGGTGCCGGAGGTAGCGGTTGCCGCCCCTGCCGAGCTGGGCGTACGGGCATGACCGCCATCGACTCGCTGGGCACCGCCGTCTCGTCAACGCCCCCGACCAGAAGGTCACGTTGATCCTCGATGGCGCCGGCATCTCCAGTTCCTCGGGGGCGGCGATCGCGGCGACCGAGGCGGAGGAACTGGTGGTCGTCCTGGCCGACGGCAGCGAGAACACCCTCTCCGACGCCGACTCGTACGCCGAGTCCACCGAGAAGGACGACGCCGACGCGGCCCTCTTCAGCGCCGGGAACCTGACGGTCGGGGGCGGCGGATCGCTCACCGTGCGCGGCAACGGCAACGACGGCATCGCGAGCAAGGACGGACTGGTCATCGCCTCCGGCACGGTCACCGTCGAGGCCGCCGACGACGGCGTCCGGGGCAAGGACTACCTCGTCGTGCACGGCGGCCAGGTCACCGTCACGGCGAAGGGCGACGGTCTCAAGGCCGACAACACCGAGGACACGGAAGCCGGTTACCTCGCTGTCGACGGCGGCACGGTGAAGGTGAGCAGTGCGGGCGACGGCGTCGACGCGGCGACCGACCTCGTGGTGACCGGCGGGACGCTCGACGTGCACAGCGAGGCCGCGGACGACAGCTCCGCGCACGGGCTCAAGTCGGGGGTCATCACCGTCCTGGAGGACGGAAAGGTCGCCGTCGACGCCTCGGCCGACGGCGTGCACAGCGACGCGGCCGTGCGTCTCGGCGGCGCCACGGTGACCGTCGCCGCCGGCGACGACGGGGTGCACGCCGAGGGCGATCTGCTCGTCGACGGCGGGTCGGTGAAGGTGACCCGGTCGAACGAGGGCCTGGAGGGCAAGGACATCACGGTCGCCGGCGGTTCGACGGAGATCACCTCCTTTGACGACGGGGTGAACGCGTCCGGCGGTACGACGACCGAGGAGGGCGGTGGCGGCGGCCGGGGCGGTGGCGAGTCCGCGGGGGACTTCACCCTGAAGGTCACCGGCGGCACCCTGGTCATCAACGCCGACGGCGACGGCATCGACTCCAACGGCACCGCCGAGATCACCGGCGGCACCCTCGTCGTCAACGGCCCCGAACAGGGCGGCAACGGCGCGCTCGACGTCAACGGCAGCTTCACGGTCGGCGGCGGTGTGCTGGTGGCCACCGGGAGCGCGGGTATGGCCGTCGCCCCCGACACCGGGTCCGCGCAGGGCTGGATCTCGGCGACCCTCGACACGACGGTCGATGCGGGCACGACGCTGCACGTGGCGGACGCCGACGGCAAGGTGGTGGCCACGTACGTCACCTCGAAGGCGATCCAGAACGTCGTCTTCTCCTCCTCCGCGGTGAAGTCCGGAGCGGAGTACCGGATCTACTCCGGCGGCTCCGCCTCGGGCACGAGCACGGGCGGGCTGGCGGAGAAGGGCGAGCTGGGCTCGGCGGACGAGCTCGCGACGGTGACGGCGGGCGAGGCGCCGGAAGGGCGGGTTCGGGGGCGGGCGGAGGTAGGAAGGCCGGTGTTGTGGCTACTCGCCTTCGAAGATCTCGGCGGCGGATGTGGCGGTGGCGGCACGGGTGAGCCAGGTGCTCAGGGTGGCGTGGTCCGTGCAGTTGGTGATGCGTTCGCGGGCTTCGTCGGAGACGTCGATACCGCGGCCGGCCAGCACCAGCAGGAGCGCTTGGGCTTCGCCTTCGGCGCGCAGCTCCTGCGCCAGCGGGGACTGGAAGAAGGAGAGGTCCATGGTCACGAGTTTCCTCCAGTGTTCGGCGACCGTGCCTGTGCCCAGGCCCTGTGCGGTCAGTTCGATGAAGATGTCCGCTGCGTTCTCGTCGCGTTTGTGCAGCGAGAACGGCAGTCGCGACAGCGGCCGGGTTCGGGCCCGCGGAATGCGTGGTCGCAGCCGTCGCAGTTGCGGAGGGGGTGCCTGACGGACGGAGGTGCTTCGGGGGCGCGGTACGGCGGGAGAGGCGGGAGCTGGGCCGTGAGGCGGTGAGCCAGGAACGCGGCCGGGCGGTACAGGGGCTCGGCGGGGAGGTCGCTGGTCAGGGCGTGGCGTACGGCGGTGGGGGTGAGATCGCGCTCCAGCCAGGCGGCGACGCCGGGGGCGAGGTGGTCGGCGTCTGTGGCGGAGAGGAGCAGGCGGGGGTCTTCGCGGCGGAGGCCCGCAAGGACGTCGATGGCCGTCTGGAGGAGGGCCGGGGAGGCGTACGCGGGCTTCGGTACGGCGGGGAGGGCGCGGCGTGGGGGCTTCTTCCGCTGCTCGGCCGCCCGCCGGGCCGGGGGCCTGTCCGGGGGTTTGGGTACGTCGTCGGGCGCGTCCCCGTGTCGGCCCGGCTGGTTGCAGGAGACGGTGCGGGTGACGATCCGGCCGCTCTCGGTGCGCTCGCGGGTGCGGCGCAGGTAGCCGTGGGTCTCCAGTTCGCGCAGGGCGGCGGCGATACGGGTCGGGCCCTCGGGGAAACGGTCGGCGAGGGTCTTGATGTCGGCGCGGGCGCCGGTGGGGAGCGACTGGATGTGGACGGCGAGCCCGATGGCCAGCGCGGACAGCTCGGGGTGCTGGGCGAGGTGGTTGCCGATCACCGTGAAGCGGTTGGTGTGGCGGGAGTTGTCGTGGATCACTCCGCCCGGGTGGGCGTTCCGGCGGGGGTGGTTTTTGCCCGTGGGACGGGTCTGGGCGTGCGGGTGCACGCTAGGGTTCTGCGTATCCATCGGGAAGCTCTCTTCTTCCTCGGTGGTCAGGCCCTCGCATGGGATTGCAGTCCCGGCGGGGGCCGTCGCATGTCTGCGGTTGTGTGGTGTCGCGCTGAGCGTAGAGCAGCCAACCCGTGCCGAAGCCAGCCGAGTTGGTGATGTTCACTCGCGCGAGTGAGCAGGCGCCGTGGGCGGGAGGGGTGGGGCTTGGTCGGGTTTCTTTCCCTCTCGTGGTTCTTTGGGAAGAGCGCCAGGCCGACCGGAACACACGTCCTCAGGCTTCGGTGGTTGCGGCGCCAGGTCGAGTTCGGCCCACACGGTTTTACGGGGACGGGGGACGGGGGTGTCGAGTCGGGTGGACTTTTCCTTGTTCGTATCACTGAGCGTGGCCGTGCGTGCTTACCGTGAACAGTGACGACGCCGATGCGTACGGTGACCGTCCGGAGCTTGTCCGCTGCTGTCCGGGCTGTCGGTACCGGCCATAGGGGTACGTGCGTTGCGGCACGGAGGTACGACGGAGGGGTGCGGTATGTCGGTGGACGGCGAGGTACGACGGCTCAAGAGCGAGGCGGACGAGCCGGGTTGGGAGGTCGACCCGGACGATGACTGGGGAGTGGCCGTCGTCGCGACCGTGGGGCGGCAGCTCAGGCTGCGGCGGGAGGCGGTGGGGATGCGGGCCGCCGAGTTCGGGGCGGCGGTGGGGTACGGGGAGGACCTCGTCTACAAGATCGAGGGCGGTAAGCGGATCCCTCGGGGCGAGTATCTGGACAGGGCGGACGAGGTGTTGGGGGCGGGTGGGTTGCTCTCGGCGATGAAGGAGGATGTGGCGAAGGTCCGGTATCCGAAAAGGGTTCGCGAACTGGCCAAGTTGGAGGCGCAGGCGGTCGAGATCGGCATCTACGAGAGCCACGGCATCAACGGCCTGTTGCAGACCTCTGAGCACGCAAGGTCGTTGTTCAAGGCCATGCAACCCCCGTACTCGCCGGACGAGGTGGAGCGCATGGTGGCCGCCCGCATGGCTCGGGCGTCGATCTTCGAGCGGTCCCCTGCCCCGGCGCTCAGCTTCGTCCAGGAAGAGGCGGCCCTGCGGCGACCTCTCGGAGGCACAATGGTGAGGCGACAACAGCTCGAACGTCTGTTGGAGGTGGGGAATCTGCACAACGTTCTGCTTCAGGTGATGCCGTTGAACTGCGAGACCCACTCCGGCATGGACGGCAGGATCGAGCTGCTGAAATTCGCGGATGGTACGGCAGTGGGCCGCTCCGATGGTGCGTTCAACGGGCGGCCGACCTCCGATCCCAAACAGCTGCGCATCCTTGAGCTGCGGTATGGCACCATCCGGGCTCAGGCGCTCTCCCCAGGGGAGTCGCTGACCTTCGTCGAACAACTGCTGGGAGAGACATGATCCGCAAGGCCCATGCCGGGGACGCCTCCGAGCTGGCGTGGTTCAAGAGCAGCTACAGCAGCGGCAATGACGGCAACTCCTGCGTCGAGATCGCCCTCGCCCCCAGCGCGGTGCACGTCCGCGACTCCAAGAACACGGGCGGGCCTCGGCTCGCGCTCGCGCCGGAGGCATGGGCGGGCTTCGTGGCGTACGCCTCGGAGAGCTGACCTCTCAACCAGCGGCGTCGGCCTTCTGGTTTCTCAGGTCCCCTCCGCATACCTACTGCGTCACGAACTGCGTGAGGATCGCCTGTACCTCGTAGATGTCGACGCCCTTGGTGAAGGTCTTCTGGATCGGGACGGAGTTGCCCGAGACCCAGATCTTCAGCTCGGCGTCGAGGTCGAAGGTGCCGGCGGTCTCCACCGCGAAGTGGGTGATGCTGCGGAACGGGATGGAGTGGTACTCCACCTTCTTTCCGGTGATGCCCTGCTTGTCGACCAGGAGCAGGCGACGGTCGGTGAACAGGATGACGTCGCGCACCAGCTGGTACGCGGCCTGCACCTGCTCACCGGCGCCCAGCAGGCGCGCGTAGTCCTGCTGCGCCTGGCTCGGGTTCACGGTGTGCGCGTTTCCGAACATGCCCATGTGGATCCCCCCACTCGATCGGCTCATGTGCCCGGGTGCGTTCCGTTACGACCCGGCTTCATGTGATCTTCGTATTGTGTACCTTCTGGGGCGCGACGGTGTGTGGAGGTGCGGGAAATGTGATCGCGAGCGGCAACCCTTCCGGGGTCCGCGGCCACTGACGGGGTGACAGTACGTTCCACCACCCGTAAGGAACTCCCCTCGTGGCATCCCCCTCACACCGTCGGTCCCTCCGCAAGCGTCGCACCCTCGTCGTCTCCGCCGCCGCCGTCGCGGCCGCCGCCCTCGGCACCTCCTTACTCGTGCTGAACGCGAACGCGGCACCCGTCGACCTCTACCACCAGACGCTCGCGGCCAAGGACGGCTGGGCGTCCTCCGGCACCGGTACGACGGGCGGCGCCAAGGCCGACGCCGCGCACACCTTCACCGTCAGCACGCGGGCGGAGCTGGTGAAGGCGCTCGGTTCCGCCTCCGACACCACGCCGCGGATCATCAAGGTCAAGGGCACGATCGACGCCAACACCGATGCCGCGGGCAAGAAGCTGACCTGCGCGGACTACGCGTCGGGCACCGGCTACTCGCTGTCGGCCTATCTGAAGGCGTTCGACCCGGCGACGTACGGCACCTCGAAGCTGCCCTCCGGCACCCAGGAGAGCGCCCGCGCCGCCGCTCAGGCCAAGCAGGCGAAGAACATCGTCTTCAAGGTGCCCGCCAACACGACGCTCGTCGGCGTCCCCGGCACCAAGGCCGGCATCACCGGCGGCAGTCTCCAGGTGAAGAGCGTCGACAACGTCATCATCCGCAACCTCACCTTCGCCGCCACCGAGGACTGCTTCCCGCAGTGGGACCCGACCGACGGCTCGGCAGGCGAGTGGAACTCCAACTACGACTCCGTCACCCTGCGCGGGGCGACCCACGTCTGGGCCGACCACAACACCTTCACCGACGCGCCGTTCTTCGACAGTGCGGAGAAGACGTACTTCGGCCGGAAGTACCAGATCCACGACGGCGCCCTCGACATCACCAACGGCTCGGACCTGGTGACCGTCGAGCGCAACCAGTTCACCAACCACGACAAGACGATGCTGATCGGCAGCAGCGACACCGACAGCGTCGGCAAACTGCGCGTCTCCATCCACCACAACGTGTGGAAGGGCATCACCCAGCGCGCCCCGCTGGCCCGCATCGGCCAGATCCACATCTACAACAACGTCTACGACACGACGACACTGAACGGCTACGCGCCGAAGTACAGCATCGACTCCCGTGCGAAGGCACAGGTCGTCGCGGAGAACAACCACTGGACGGTGCCGGCCGGCGGCAAGGTCGCCAAGCTGCTCAGCGGCGACGGCACGGGTTCCGTCGCGGGCGGCGGAAACCTCGTCAACGGCACGGCGACGGATGTCGTCGCCGCGTACAACGCCGCGAACTCCAAGAAGCTGAAGACGACGGTGAACTGGACGCCGTCGCTCACGGCGGGGCTGGAGCCGTCGGCGAAGAACCTGCTGACGTCACTGGCGACGACGACGGGGGCCGGGGTGCTGTAGGGCACCGCCGAGCCCGGCGGGGCCGGCACCCGGTGCGAGGGCGGTCAGGTCGTGCTCATCCGGAGCGGCCCCGCCGCCCTCCTGCACCGGCTGCGGGTCAGGTGACGTACCGGCCGTCCCAGGGTTCGCCGAATTCCAGGCGGTCCGGGTAGAGCTCGGCCCAGGACTCGTTCTCCTCCTTGCGGATCACCAGGCCGAAACGGACTCCGTCGACGGTGAGCTGGAAGGGGCGGACGGCGATGTCCGTGTAGGAGCGGCGCGGCAGGCTGCGCAGGAGTTTCGACAGGTGGATGCGGGCGCGGCCGAGGACCGAGTCGTTGCCGTCAGGGGCGCGCTGCTGGTCCGCCCAGGTGCCCGCGCACCAGATCTCCGAGTCGCGGTAGTGGCCGTCGGCGTCGAAGGTGTGCAGTGCCACGTAGAGGCGTTTGTGCTCTTCCCAGCCCTCGTCGGGACGGAAGCCCTCGGGGAAGGCGTACGTGATCGACGCCAGGAACTGGCCGTCCGCGTACCGGCCGATGGACTCGGTGTGACGCCTGGGCGCGTAGGCGATCGGAATGACCTCGGGTACTGCCATTGCCATGGCGGAAACCATACGGGTGGTCGGGGACATTCCGGCAGGGGGTAGGGGTACGGACGAGGGCCCGGGAAGCGGTGTGCTTCCCGGGCCCCGCGCTGATGAGCGCGCGCGTCACGCCGTCGGCTTCTCCTCCAGGCGCGGGAAGAGGACCGCACCCTTGGTGACCGTCGTGCCGGCCGGGAGCCTGCCCCACTCGCCGGCCTCCTGGACCTTCTGGTCCGCGAGGGCGCCGAGGGAGGTGCCGGCGCCGAGCGAGTCCCAGAGCTTCTGGGAGGTGTCCGGCATGACCGGGTTCAGGAGGACCGCGGACGCGCGGAGGGACTCCGCGGCCGTGTAGAGGATCGTTGCCAGGCGGGCCTTGCCCTCGTCAGAGGTGTCCTTGGCGACCTTCCACGGCTCCTGCTCCGTGATGTAGCCGTTGACCTGCTTGACGAAGTCGAAGACGGCCAGGATGCCGCCCTGGAAGTCCAGCTCCTCGCCGATCTTCCGGTCGGCTTCCGCCACCGCCTTCGCCAGGCCGTCCTGGACCGCCTTCTCGGCCTCGCCGGACGCCGTCGCCTCGGGCAGGGCGCCGCCGAAGTACTTGCCGACCATGGCCGCGACGCGGGAGGCGAGGTTGCCGTAGTCGTTGGCCAGCTCGCTGGTGTAGCGGGCCGAGAAGTCCTCCCAGGAGAAGGAGCCGTCCTGGCCGAAGGCGATCGCGCGCAGGAAGTACCAGCGGTACGCGTCCACGCCGAAGTGCGAGGTCAGGTCCTGCGGCTTGATGCCCGTCAGGTTGGACTTGCTCATCTTCTCGCCGCCGACCATCAGCCAGCCGTTGGCGGCGATCTTGCCGGGCAGCGGGAGGCCCTGCGCCATCAGCATCGCGGGCCAGATCACCGCGTGGAAGCGGAGGATGTCCTTGCCGACCAGGTGGACGTCGGCCGGGAAGGTCTCCTCGAACTTCTGCTGGTTCTCGTTGTAACCGACCGCCGTGGCGTAGTTCAGCAGCGCGTCGACCCACACGTAGATCACGTGCTTCTGGTCCCACGGGATCGGGATGCCCCAGTCGAAGGTCGAGCGGGAGATCGACAGGTCCTGCAGGCCCTGGCGGACGAAGTTCACGACCTCGTTGCGCGCGGACTCCGGCTGGATGAAGCCGGGGTTCGCCTCGTAGTGGGCGAGGAGCTTGTCGCCGTACTCGCTCAGCTTGAAGAAGTAGTTCTCCTCGCTGAGGATCTCCACCGGCTTCTTGTGGATCGGGCACAGCTTCTGACCCGCGAAGTCACCCTCGCCGTCGAGCAGCTCGCCCGGGAGCTTGTACTCCTCGCAGCCGACGCAGTACGGGCCCTCGTAGCCGCCCTTGTAGATCTCGCCCTTGTCGTACAGGTCCTGGACGAACTCCTGGACGCGGTCGGTGTGCCGCTTCTGCGTGGTGCGGATGAAGTCGTCGTTCTCGATCTCCAGGTGCTCCCAGAGGGGCTTCCAGGCCTCCTCCACGAGCTTGTCGCACCACTCCTGCGGGGTCACCCCGTTCGCGTCCGCGGTGCGCATGATCTTCTGACCGTGCTCGTCCGTGCCGGTGAGGTACCACACCTTCTCGCCGCGCTGACGGTGCCAGCGCGTGAGCACGTCCCCTGCGACGGTCGTGTAGGCGTGGCCCAGGTGAGGAGCGTCGTTGACGTAGTAAATGGGGGTCGAGACGTAGTACGCCTTCGCCCCCTGCTTCTCGGATCCAGTGGCCGCCATGCCCGAAATCCTACTGGTCTCGCGAAGGTCGACTCACATGCGTTTCGGGGGGTGGACCGGAGATCGGTCCACCCCCCGACGGGGCAGCGGGCGCTGCGGGGGTTACGGGCGCCAGGTGGCCAGTACGCCCTCGTAGAGCTCGGCGTCCGTGAGCTCGCGGGGGGTCGGGCCCGCGTGGAAGAAGGACGTGTTGCCCGTCTTCAGCTTGCGGAGGTAGTCGAAGGCCTTGTTGTCCTGCTCACCGAAGGCGACGAAGGAGAAGAAGACGGTGGGGTGGCTCTTCGCGGCGTCCGTGAGGGACTGGGTGGCCGGGGTCTTGGCGTCGGGGGCGCCGTCCGTCTGGAAGACGACGAGGGCGGGGGTGCCGGGGGCCGCTTCCCGCGCGTGGTGGGTGACGACTGCCTCTACCGCGGCGTGGTAGCTGGTACGGCCCATGCGGCCGAGGCCGGCGTGCAGCTCGTCGATCTTGTTGTCGTGGTCGGTGAGGGTCAGCTCGCCGGTGCCGTCCAGTTCCGTGGAGAAGAAGACCACGTGGACCTTGGCCTCGGGGTCGAGGTGGGCCGCGAGGGCGAGGGTCTGCTCGCCGAGGGCCTGGGCGGAGCCGTCCTTGTAGTACGGGCGCATGGACGCGGAGCGGTCGAGGACGAGGTAGACCTTGGCACGGGTGCCGGTGAGGTTCCTGTCCTTGAGGGTGGTGTCGGCGGCCTCGTAGGCGGTTCGGAGGGTGGCGGGGACGGTGGCCTCGGCCTCGGCCTCGGCTTCGCCTTCGGTGTTCCCACCCGCACCACCCGTGCTGCTTTCGTCGTCGACCGCGGGTGGCCCCTGTGGGGCGTCCTCGCCGTCGGCGGCCAGCGGCTCGGGGGTGGAGACCGGCTCGGGGGCCGGGGGCTCCTCCGCGACCGGCTCCGGCTCCTCGGCGGCGACCGGTTCGGCGGCGGGTTCGGGCTCCGGCTCGGGGCTGACCTCCGCCACGGGCTCGGGAGCCACTTCCGCGACCGGCTCCGGCTCCTCGGCCGCCACCGGTTCGGCGGCGGGCTCCGGCTCCGGGGCGGCCTCCACAACCGGCTCGGGCGCGGGTTCGGGCGTCACCTCGGCGGTCGGCTCCGCGACCGGCTCCGGCTCCGGCTCGACGACCGGCTCAGGCTCGGGCTCGGGAGCGATTTCCGCGACCGGTTCGGCGGCGGGTTCGGGCTCGGGAGCAACCTCCGTGGCCGCGACCGGCTCCGGCTCCTCGGCCGCCACCGGCTCGGGCTCCTCGGCCGCCACCGGCTCGGCAGTCGGCTCCGGCTCCGGCGTGACCTCCGTGACCGCGACCGGCTCCTCGGCCGCCGCCGGCTCGGCCGCCGGCTCCGGCTCCGGCGTGACCTCCGTGGCCGCGACCGGCTCCGGCTCCTCGGCCGCGACCGGCTCGGGCTCGGGAGTGACCTCCGCGACCGGCGTCTCCACCACCGGCTCCGGCGTCGGTTCCTCCGCCACCGGCGTCTTCGCCGGCTCCGCCGCGGTCACAGCCGGGAGCGCCGGTTCCGCCGGTTCCGCCGGCTTCGGTACGGCCACCTTGTCGAAGGCCGCCGCGACCAAGTCGTGCTCGTCCTTTGCGGACAAAGGGGACTCGGTGGGCGGTGTGGACGGCGTCGACGCGCGCGGTTCCGGGACCGTCGCCGTCGGCTGCGGGTCCGGGGTCGGCTCCGTTGCAGGGGCCGGTACCGTCGGCGCGGCCTCCTGCGAGGCAACCTCGGTTTCCTGCGAAGGGGCGGTGGTGTGCCCCTTGCGTGACCGGCCGAACGCGTTCCGCAGGAGAGTGAGAATGCCCATGTGCGCAACCCTTCGCATGAGTTGTAGCCCGTCAATCCCTGGCCAGGACGGACACGTAAGGTTAGCGGCCCCGGAAGGCGATCTTGGGCAGGGGCGGGTCGCGCGACCCGGGAGACGTCAAGAGGGCATATCAAGCCTTGACCCGCGCGCCTGCCCGTCGAGGCCAACTGCCTGACAGCCACCTCGGGTTCACCCTCGGTTCACCGGCACGCCCCGCTCCCGCACAGACGTGCCCATAGCGTCCGTCACACCGGAACCAAGGGGAAGCAAGGGGAGAGCAAAGTGCGTATGCAGTTGCCGTTGATCAGGACTTCGAACGAGCACCCCGGGGGGCGCTCCGCCCTCACCTGCCGGTTCCGGTGTGGTGACGCCTGTTTCCACGAGGTGCCGAACACGTCCGCCAACCCGTACGTCGGTGATGTCATCGCCGGTGCGCTCAGCCGGCGGTCGATCATGCGGGCCGCGGCCGTCGTGACCGTGGCCGGTGCGGCGGGGGCGGGGCTCACCTCGCCGGTCGCCGCGGCCGAAAGCGGTGCAGAGGGAGCCATTGCGGGCAAACCCGGTCGCGGCAGGGCCGCCCGTGGTCTTCGGTTCGCCGCCGTCGCGCCCAACACCGCCGACGTGGTGACCATTCCGGATGGTTATCGGCAGAATGTCGTGATCCGCTGGGGTGAGCCCATCCTGCGCGGGGCTCCGGCCTTCGACCCGGAGAAGCAGACCGCCGCCGCCCAGGCCGGTCAGTTCGGGTACAACAACGACTTCCTCTCCCTCCTCCCGCTGCCGGGCGAGCGGAACAGGCAACTCCTCGTCGCCAACCACGAGTACACCGACGAGGTGCTCATGTTCCGCGGCTACGACGCCGCCAACCCGACCCGTGAGCAGGTCGAGATCGCCTGGGCGGCGCACGGGCTGTCCGCCGTCGTCGTGGAGGGCGACCGCAGGAGCGGGAAGCTGACCGCCGTCTCCCGGCACCCCCTCAACCGGCGCGTCACCGCCACCACCGAGTTCCGGGTCACCGGGCCCGCCGCCGGGTCCGACCTGCTGAAGACCTCCGCCGACCCGACCGGCACCAAGGTCCTGGGCACCCTCAACAACTGCGCGGGTGGAACCACCCCCTGGGGCACCACGCTGCACGGCGAGGAGAACTTCAACCAGTACTTCGCCAACGCGAGCCGGGCGACGGACAAGCGGTACGGCATCGGCACCGCGGCCTCCGAGCGCAAGTGGGAGCGGTTCGACAAGCGGTTCGACGTGGCCCAGGAGCCGAACGAGGTGCACCGTTTCGGGTACGTCGTCGAGCTCGACCCGTACGACCCGCACTCCACGCCCCGCAAGCACACCGCCCTCGGCCGCTTCAAGCACGAGGGCGCGACCGTGCGGCTCACGGACGACGGCCGGCCGGTCGTCTACACCGGTGACGACGAGCGGTTCGACTACTTCTACAAGTTCGTCGGCAGCAAGCGGATGAAGAAGGGCTCGTCGCGGGCCGTGCGCGAGCACAACCTGAGCCTCCTCGACGAGGGCACGCTCTACGTCGCCAAGCTCACCGGTGACTCCCCCGCCATCGAGATCGACGGGACGGGGAAGCTGCCGGGCGACGGTGAGTTCGACGGCAGCGGCGAGTGGATCCCGCTGGCCACCGCGACCGCCAAGGGTGCCGTCTCGCACGTGGACGGGATGACCGCCGACGAGGTGTTCGTCTTCACCCGGCTCGCCGGGGACAAGGTCGGCGCGACCAAGATGGACCGGCCCGAGGACATCGAGCCGAACCCGCACACCGGCAAGGTGTACGTCGCCCTCACCAACAACAGCAACCGCGGTGTCGGCACGAACGCCCCGGCCGACGAGGCCAACCCGCGCAACGCCAACAAGCACGGGCACGTCCTGGAGCTCACCGAGCGCTGGAACCGGGCCGACAGCAAGAAGTTCGCCTGGACGCTCTTCCTCGTCGCCGGTGACCCGGAGGACCCCGCCACCTACTTCGCGGGATTCCCCAAGGACGACGTCAGCCCGATCTCCTGCCCGGACAACGTGGCCTTCGACTCGTACGGCAACCTGTGGATCTCCACCGACGGCGCCCAGCTCGGCTTCCACGACGGCCTCTTCGGCGTCGCCACGAAGGGCGAGCGGCGCGGTGAGCTCAAGCAGTTCCTGACCATGCCGATCGGTGCCGAGACCTGCGGTCCGGTCATCCAGGACCGGCGGGTGCTCGTCGCGGTGCAGCACCCGGGCGAGATCAACGGCGCGTCCGTGGAGAAGCCGGCCAGCACCTGGCCGGACGGCCCCGGCAAGATCGTCCGCCCGTCGGTCGTGGCGGTGTGGCGCGCCGACGGCGACGACATCGGCGTCTGAGCACAAAGACCGGCGCGGTCGTCATCCGCGCTGGTGCAGCGTGATCTCGACCAGCAGCGCGCGGTGATCCGTGCCGGCGAGGTCGAGGAAGCGGGTCTCGCGGGCGGCGAAGTCGGCGGAGACCAGCACGTGGTCGATCTGGGCGCCCAGCGCCGGAGTGGTCCGGGCCGTGCGGGCGGGCCAGGTGGGCGTGCGGTCGGCGCCGGTCAGGCGGGCCGCGTCGCGCAGGCCGGTGTCGAGGATGCGGCGGAAGGCGGCGTGGTCCTGGGAGGCGTTGAAGTCGCCGGCCAGAATGGTCGGCGACTTCGCCCGGCCGGCGGCGAAGTCGCGCAGGGCACCCAGCTCGCGCCGCCAGACGTCGACCTGGCCGGGCAGCGGGGGCATCGGGTGCGCGAGCTGGAGCCGTACGGCCCGTCCGCGCACGTCGGCGACGGCACCCGGCATGCCCATCGTGCCGGGGATGCCTTCGGCGGCCTCGAGGGGGAAGCGGCTGAGGAGGACCGACCCCGCCGATCCGCCGCCCTCGACGGCCTGTCGGTGCGGGTAGTCGGCGCCGAGGGCCTGCTTCAGCGCCGCGTCACACGTGTACTCGCACTCCTGTATGAAGACGAGGTCCGGCCGCTCCCTGCGGACGGTGGCGACGAGGGAGTCGGTGGCCTGCCCGAACTCGACGTTCGAGGTCAGCACCCGCAGGGAGGCGACGGCCGCACCGCCGGGCTCGCTGCTCTTCCCGTACGGCTCCATGAACCAGGCCAGCAGTCCGATGACGAGGACCGCCCACACCACCCCGGTCCACCACCGGGCCAGCAGGGCGATCCCCAGCCCCAGCGCGGCGGGTGCGAGCAACCACGGCAGGAAGGCCAGGAGCTGGGGGACGGGGGTGATCCCGTCGGTGTCGGCGACCCGGCACCCCACGACGACGCTCACCCCGGCGAACAGCGGCGCGGCGCACCAGATGCCGGGCCGGCGGAAGCGCTGTCGGGTCACCGTCCCGAGACTACGAGCGCCGGTCCACCCGCGCCAGGAACTCCCCGAGCGCCCCGTTGAACTCCTGCGGGCGCTCCAGGTTCGGCAGGTGGGCCGCCCTCTCGATCACCCGCAGTGTCGAGTCGGGGAGGGCCGCGTGCATGGCCTCGGCGTCGGCAACCGGCGTGTACGTGTCGTCGGCGCCCACCACCACCAGCGCGGGGACGGTGACGCGGGTCAGCAGCTCGCGGTAGTCGGGGCGTGCGGCGCGGGCGCGGAGGGCGGCGGCGGCACCCTGGGCGGGCGCGGACGTCATCATGCGGTGGACGTGGGCCTTCACCTCGGGTGAGGCGTACGGCGCCACCATCTTCTCCAGCACCTCGTCGGCGTACCCCCGCAGCCCCTCCCGCAGCAGCCGGTCCGCCATGGCGTTGCGGGTGCGCACGCCCTGGGGGGTCTCGGCCGCCGGGAAGGTGTCCGCGAGGACCAGGCCCCGGACGCGCTCCCCGAACCGCCGGTAGCCGTCCATCGCGATCTGGCCGCCCATCGACAGGCCGGCCAGGACGAAGGTCTCCACCTTCAGCTCGTCGAGGAGCGCCTCGATGTCCTGCGCGAACTGGGCGAACCGGGTGACGCCGGGGGCCTGCCGGGAGTCGCCGTAGCCCCGCAGGTCGGGGGCGATCACCCGGCGCGTGGCGGAGAACCCGGCGATCTGCGGGGCCCACATGGTGCGGTCGAAGGGGTGGCCGTGGACCAGGACAAGGGGGACCGCAGAGGTATCGGCCCCTTTGTCCTCGTATGCGAGGAACTCCGGGAAAGAGGTCATGTGACCGACCCTAGATCGCCCCAACTCGTCGGTGCAATAAGATCTTTGCTCTCGGTGCAATCCGATCCTGACGGGGTGGGGACTCTGTGGACGACTACCGGCGCCTCGCCGACCGCCTGGCCGACGACATCGCCGCCGGACGCCTCAAGCCCGGTGAACGGCTGCCCCCGCAGCGGGTGTTCGCACGGCGGCGCCGGATAGCCGGGTCGACGGCCGGGCGGGTGTACGGCGAACTCGTGCGGCGCGGGCTGGTGGTGGGGGAGGTGGGACGCGGAACGTTCGTCCGGGCGGCGCCGGTCGCGGCGACGGGCCGCGCGCTCACCGAGCCGGCCGAAGCCGCCGCGCCCGTCAACCTGGAGCTCAACTACCCGTCCGCACCGGGCCAGTCCGAACTCCTCGCCCCCGCCCTCGCGCCTCTCCTGCGCCCCGACGTCCTGGCGGAGGCCCTTCGCCCGGCCGCCGCCACCGGCACCCGCGCCGCCCGGGAAGCGGCCGCCGGTCTGCTCGCCGCCCCCGGCTGGCGCCCGGCCCCCGGGCAGCTCCTCTTCACCGGCAACGCCCGGCAGGCGATCGCCGCCGTCCTCGCCTCCCTCGTCCGGCCCGGCGGCCGGGTCGGCGTCGAGAATCTGACGTATCCCGTGGTCAAGGAGATCGCGGCCCGGCTGGGCATCACGCTGGTGCCGCTCGCCACGGACGAGGACGGCCCGCTCCCGGAGTCCGTCGCCGCCGCCCACCGCACGGCACCCCTGTCCGCCCTCTACGTCCAGCCGGCCCTGCACAATCCGACGTCCGTGACGATGAGCGAGCAGCGCAAGGGCCGACTGGCCGCCGCCGCGACCGACTTGGACATCCCGGTCGTCGAGGACCGCATCTGGTCCTTCCTCGCCGACGACCTCGTCACACCGCTGGCCGCCTACGCCCCCGCCCTCACCCACGTCGTCGACGGCCTGTCCAAGCGCGTGGCGCCCGGACTCACCGTCGGCTTTCTCGTCGTACCGCCGCATCGGGTGGAGACCGTGGCCGCCGCCGTGCGGTCCGGCGGGTGGAGTGCGGGGCGGTTCGCGCTGGAGGCCGGTGTGCGGTGGATCGGGGACGGGACGGTGGCGCACCTGGTCGCGGCGAAGCGGGCGGACGCGGGGCGCAGGCAGCGGATCCTGGAGGAGGAACTGCGGGGGTTCGCCGTACGGTCGGATCCGCGTGCCTATCACGCCTGGTGGGAGCTGCCCGCCCGGTGGCGCGCGGACACCTTCACGGCCGCGGCCGCCGCGCGCGGTGTCGCCGTCACGCCCGGGCCCGCCTTCGCCGTCGACCCGAGCCGGACGCCGGACGCGGTCAGGCTCGGGCTCGCGTCGGCCGCCGTGCCGGATCTGCGGCGGGCACTGCGGACGCTTGCCGAGATCGCCGGCGCAGCAGATGCCCGTACCGGCCGCTGAGCAGGCAGGCCAGCGCCACCGCCAGTCCGGCGGCGGCCAGCAGCCAGGAGACCGTGCGCAGGGTGGCCGTGAGGGCGTCGTAGATCGCGCCGGCGGCCGGCCGGTGGGCGGGATCGGGCAGGTCGGCGAGGGTGAGACGGCGGCCGACGGCGACCGCGAGGCCGAGCAGGGCGCCGCCCAGGGCGGTGCCGAGGGCGGTCGCGGTGACCGCGCGGCGGCGACAGGCCGCCACGGCGATCCCGGCGGCCGCGAGCACGGCCGCCGTCACGGGCAGCCAGAATCCGGCGACGTCGAGCACGTGGAACCCCTTCCGGAGCCGGGACAGATCCTCGGCCGGGAGGACGGAGACCTCGGTGTGCCGGACCGGGATGCGGTGCGCCAACGGCACGTGGTCCTCGCTCAGCCGGTTCCTGACCTCGGCGGCGACCGGTGCGAGGTCCACCGTCACGCCGCCCTCGCCGCCATCGCCGCCATCCCGCAGCGCGCTCAGCACCGCTTCGTGCACGGCCCGGTTGCCCGCGTCCCACACCGTGCGGAACGCCTCGGTCCGGGTGAACGAGCGCACCGCGTCCCGCACGAAGAGGCGCATCGGACCGCCGACGTCGGCCGCGTTCACGATCTCGGCCCCGACGGTGTCCGCGATCGCGTCGCGCACGTCCGCATCGGCGGCCAGCGGCGCCATCGTGGTGACGTACCGGCCGGTGTCGGCGAGCCCGTACGCCACCCAGGCCGCCGACGCGCCGAACGGCACGAGCAGACAGGCCAGGGCGATCAGTACGGCCGACAGGGCGTTCCGGAGTCGTGAGGGCACCCTTCCAGGCAAGACGGGCCCGGCCGGGACCGCGAGCGGCGCGACTCCATACGGACGCACGCGCACACCGAACGGGCGCCGGGCCGCCCAGGTGGCGGGTGCCCGGCAGAGGCTCAGCGGATGCGGTTTCCCGCCGCGTCCTCACGTGTGTAGTAGCGGTAGAAGAACACGCCGAAGATGCCCGCCCCGACCACCAGTCCCAGGGCCGTGGACCTGAGCACGCTCGCGTCGGACTGGCTGTACAGGAAGCCGATGGCCGCGCCCGCGAAGGCGGACTTGGTGATCGAGTGCAGCTCCCGCTTCAGCCGCGGGGCGAACGTCGCCACGGCGAGGCACAGCACGATGAACGCGATCGCGGTGACGAAGCCGAACAGGATGTTCCAGCCGGTGATGGGCCCGCCCTCGCGGCGGTTGGCCGCGGCCCAGTAGCCGTAGACGAGGCCGAGCACGACGGGCACCGCGTACCTCGCCACCGCGTGGACGCGCTCGCTGAACAGGTCGGGCGTGCGCTTCGGCCGGGTCATGCTCCGCCGGGCCGGGCGGGCCGGACGGCGTGTGCCGCGCAGTCTGCCGGGCCTGGGTGCCGCGTGAGCCATGAGAGCACTCCTCTCTCCTCGCCCCCGCCTTCCAGAGCACACCTGGGGACAGGCCCTGGCAAGTCGGCGGCTTCCGCCCCGCGCGGGCAGGCTCGTTTGCAGGCCTGGGACCCACCTTTGCAGCCGCAGCGGTTACGGTGCTGCCGTACGTGATCGACGGGGGACGGGGAGGGACCGATGCCGGGAACCGTGCTGCTGCTGGCCGCATCGCCGGTGGGCAAGGGCTGTCTGGTGGACGCGGCGTCCGTGCTCCCCGTGCTCGCGGCCGTGCCGCCCGCCGTGCTGTCCGGCGCCGAGACCGCCAACGTCGTCGAGCTCGCCGACCCGCTGGAACCCCAGGCCGTCCTCACCCGGCTGCGCGCCGCCGCGACGGCCCCCGGCCCGCTCACCGTCTTCGTCACCGGCCAGCTCCTGCTCGACCGCCGCCAGCACCTGCCGCACCTCGCACTGGCCCGCACCACCACCGCCACCGTCCGCTACACCGGCCTCCCCTGGCACTGGATCCGTGAGGAACTGCGCCTGCGCACGCCCGGGACGACGACCCTGCTGCTGGACCTGCACGCCGACGCGGAGAGCTGGCAGTGGCTGCGCGCCCACCCACTGGACTGCGGGCGCAGTACCGCGGTGTACGGACGTGTCGCGCCGCCGCCGTCGTCTCGGCGGACGGTGGCCGCGCCGGCGTACATGAAGGCCGTCGCGACGATCCTGCGGAGCGGGTGGCGTCCGCCGATGGAGCAGTTGCACGAGCAGGCGCTGGCCCGGCTGGGGAGCGAGGCGTACGGGGACCTGGTCCTCGGTGTGCCCGGGTCGGGGGTGCCCGGCGTGGCCGTACCGGGCGGGGCCGTGCCCGCTCCGGCCGGCTTCGCCCCCCGGACCCCGCAGCAGCCCGAACCGTCCCGGCCGCACGCGCCGGACGGGCAGGCCGGTGCGGACCGGCGTCGGGAGATCGTCCGGCCGCGCACGGAGAGCGAGGCCGCCCGGCACGGCGTCGACGACGAGGATGATCCGCACGCCGCCATCACCACCGCCGTCCAGGACGGCCGTCACGACGCCGCCGACGCACTCGCCGCCGAGCACGAGCAGGCCGCCGTACGGTCTCACGGCCGTGCCTCGGAGCAGGCCCTGCACTGGGCGGAGGTCCGGGCCGATCTGGCGATGTTCGCGGGCGATCCGGCCCGCAGCTGCCGTACCTGGCTGGCGGTGGCGTCCGCTCGGCTGGGTGCCGGGCAGGCGGTGGACGCGCCCGCCGTGGAGTCGGCCGTGGACCGGGCGCACCACCAGTGGGGGCAGATCGGCGATCCGGCGGCGGCTCGTGAACTGGGGGCCGCGCTGGCCGACCTGCGGGCCCGGGTGCCGGGGCGCCGGGAGGGCGCCCTGGACCACATCCGGCGGCAGCTGCGGCAGTTGCAGACGCTCGGCTCGTGAACACGCGGTGCTCCGAACCCCTCCCCTGACTCCCCGAGCGGTGCCATGATGCTGAGTTATGGCTGAGGGGGATGGAGTGGCCAACCAAGGCATACGGGTTCGGCTGGACGGGACCGCGAGCGAGAGCGACGTCGGCGCTCTGCGCAAGTGGCTGGAGCGGGAGAAACCACTCGACGAACTGGTGCGGGCCGGCCGGCTGCAGATTCACGAGCAGCGCCGCACCGACGAGCCGGGTGCCCCGATGGGCGTCGGGATGGACATCGTCGTCGCCGTCATCGGGGCGGGCGCGGCCACCGTCTTCAAGGAGCTGCTGACGCAGGTCAAGCAGGCCGTGGAGGCATGGCGGGCCAACCGGAGAGAGGTCGAGGACGGCGATCCGCCCGAGGGTCGTGTCGACACCGTGGGCCTCGACGACAGGTAGGCCGGTGACCCGCTTCGACCCGCGTGGACGGGTGAACCGGGCGCTGCTGGTGGGGGTCTCCGAGTACGACCTCACGGAGCCGCCGCACGGCGTGCCCGGCGACCTCCCCGCCGTCAAGCACAACCTGAACCGGCTCCGGGACACACTGTTACGGGGCCGGGTCTTCGGCGAGCACGAGATCACCGTGGCCCGCTCGCCGTCCCGGGACGACTTCGACCACGCCCTGCGCAGGACCGCCGAAGAGGCGCAGGGCCTGCTGTTGCTGTACTTCTCGGGGCACGGCGCCATCCCCAGCGCGGGCGACGAGCTGTTCCTGCAGATGCGCAACGCGAGTGTGGTCGCGGGCGGGCACGCGGTCTTCCCCGGCTCGGAGACGGTCAGCACGGCCCTGACCATGCTGGCCGCCGGTCCGGCCGAGCGGATCGTGGTGGTCCTCGACTGCTGCTTCGCGGGCAACGCCGCGTGGATCTGGGAGACCTTCCGCGACAAGCGGCGCGTGCTGCTCCTGATGAGCGTGCAGGCCAATCACCGCATCGACGCGGGGGACCCCTCGACACCCACGCCGTTCACCGAGGAGCTGGTGCAGCTCCTCGAGGAGAACGGTGAGCTGGGCTTCCAGGAGGTCGCGGACCGGCTGCGGGACCGGATGGCGGCGGCCGGGTACAAGACGGTGCGCGGCGAGGCGTGGGAACCGCAGAGCAGGACGGAGCCGGGTGAGGACGTCCTGCTGTCCGCACGGCCGGCTCAGCCCGTCCGGCGGCCGATCGGCGGATCGGGGCCGTGGCCGCCGGGAGAGGGGCACAGCCCGTCCGAGCGGCCCCCCGAAGGGAAACCGGGCCCCTCCCGCCTGCGTACCGCCGCGGCCCTCCTCCTCGCCCGTCTCCGCACCGGCACCGCGGCCCTCGCCCACGCCTTCCGGCGTCCGCCCGCCACCCGCCGCCCCGCCACCCGCGTCCTGCTCGTCCTCACTCTCGTCCTCGCCGCCCTGGGGCTCGGCTCGTACGGCATCGTCACCCTCACCGCCGGCCACCCCTCCTGCGCGCCGCCCCTCGAACTGCGCGTCCTGACCGACCCCGACCTCGAACCGACGGTGGCCGCGGCGGCGGAGGCCTATCTGCAGTCGGACGAGAACACCGCCGGCGACGGCTGCCGGCGCAGCGGCATCACGGTGTACAGCGCGGGATCCGCCGACGTGGTCACCGCGCTGGCCGGACAGTCGGACGCCTGGCAGGAGCCCCGGGACGAGGACACCAACCCGCAGCGGGACGTCGGCCCGCAGCCGGACGTCTGGATCCCCGCCACCGCCGCCGACGCCGCCCGCGCCACGGCCGCCCAGGACACCGACGCCGTGGCCCGCCTGGACTTCGACGAGGAGCCGCTGGCGTACTCCCCGGTCGTGCTCGCCGCCCCGCGGGACCTCGCCGCCGACCTGGACGACCGCGTCGAACCCTCGCTGGCCCTGATGATCACCGCCCTGCGCGAACGCGACGCTGATGCCGAAGTGCGCCGGCCCGACCCGGAGTTCGCGACCTCCGCGCTGCTCGCCACCATCGGCCTGTACGCGGGCGGAGCCGACCCGGCCGGGGCGGAACTGAAGGTCGCCCAGCAGGGGCCGCCCTCTCCCACGGCCGCCGGCCTGCTGTGCACGCTGCCCGACGACAACGCCGTGGACAACCGCACCGCCGCCCTCGTCCCCGAGTTCCTGCTGCGCAGCGGCGTCGGCTGCGACCGGGCGACCCGGACGCCCCGGTCCGCCCACTATCCCGGTGACGTGCCGGGGCTGGAGCCCACTTTCGTGCGGGTCCGCTGGCAGGACGCCGACCGGGACGAGGAGGCGCGTGACGAGGCGGCCGAGAGCTTCCGTACCTGGCTCGCCGGGTCGGACGGGCAGGCCGCCTTCGGCCGGGACGGCTTCCGTTCCGCGCGCGGCGAGCACCTTCTGCTGGACGCCGACAGCCCGGTCCCCGACGGGATGGTGCCGGTGCCGTCGCCGCTCACCGAGACCGCCGGACGCGTCGAGACGGAGAAGACGCTCACCAAGTACCGCGCCGCGCACGGCCCCGGCCAGGTCCTGTTCCTGCTGGACAGCTCCGGTTCGATGGCTTCCCTGTGGGAGGGCCCCAGCGGTGGGCCCGGACTGCTCAAGCAGTCCCTGGGCGGGCTCGGCGGCAAGGACGAGTACGGCGTGTGGGCGGTGTCCGGGACGTCCGGGGCCGAGCGCTCGTACGAGACCGTGCTCCCCTTCGGCCGCCACACCCGCAGGGAGGCGGAACGCGCCGTCGACGCGGCCCGCGTGAGGGACGCCCAGGCCGACCCGCACCGCGCCCTGCTCGCCGCGCTCGACGACCTGGGCGGCCTAGGCCCGGACGAACGCCCCCGCCTCCTCGTCCACATCACCGACAGCGAGGACGACGACCGGCTCACCGGCGCGAACCTCGACGAGGTACTGGCGCGGGCGCGGGCGGCGAAGGTGCCGGTGGCCATGGTGTCCCTGGAAACCGGCGGCTGCGACCCGAACCGGCCGGCCGCCCGCATCTCCGCCGCGAGCGGCGGCCGCTGCCTGGACACCGACGAGGACCTCGGCGCGGGCCTGACCGACGAGGTCGCACGCACCGGACTGGGGGCGGACTGATGACGGGGCGAGGCAGCGAACCGGAGATGTGGCCCGGCGGCACCGGACGCGGGACGGCCCCGCGCCACGCCGGCCGGCGGCTGGCGGTTCTGCTGGTCCTGCTCCTGGTCGCGGCGTGCACCGGTGGTGGTGCGGGTGGTTCCACGACGCCCGCCGCCGACCGGCCGGGGGACATCGTCGTCGCCAGCGGCCGGGACGTCACCGGCAAGAACGGCATCCGCCAGCAGCTCATCGACGCCTGGAACCGGCAGCAGGAGAAGGCCGGCACCGGCTACCGCGCCCGGCTGGTGGAACTGCCGGGCAGCGCGGACGAACAGCGCAGTCAGCTCCTCGGCGCCCTCCAGTCGGGCAGCGCCGCCTACGACGTCGTCAACCTCGACGTGACCTGGGTACCGGAGTTCGCCGCGGCCGGCCTCGTGCGCCGGCTGCCCGACGGCGTGCTGGACGGTGACGTCATCACGTCGGTGGCGGACACGGCCCGCTGGGACGGCAAGGTGTACTCGGTGCCGTTCAACAGCGACGTCGGTCTGCTCTACTACCGGCGCGACCACCTTCACCAGGCGGGCGTCCAGAGGACCGACCTGAGCGCGGGCGTCGACCGGGCCTGGCTCCAGGAGACCGTCCAGTCACTGGAGAACCAGCCGCCCAAGGGCTACGAGCAGGGCTGGACCACCCAGCTCGCCCCCTACGAGGGCCGTACGGTCAACGCCCTGGAGGCGTTCGCTTCCGCGACGCCGGATCTCGCCCTCATCGACGAGGACGGCCGGTACGTCGCCTCCGCCGAGCAGTTGACCGAGGGCATCGCCGAACTCCGGCAGCGCACCGGTCCGCCGTACACCCTCCCGGACGCCGTCCACTCCGACGAGGCCGCCTCCCTCGCGGACTTCGCCGCGGGCCGCACCACGTTCCTGCGCCACTGGCCCTACGCCTACCGCACGCTGCACCAGTCCTTCACCCCCGGCCGGCTCGGTGTGGCCCCGCTGCCCGGCCGGGCGGTGCTCGGCGGCCAGAACCTCGCGGTGACCACGGCGTCCCAACGGGCGGCCAAGGCGGCCCAGCTGATCGGCTTCCTCACCGGCAAGGAGAGCGAACGCTGTCTGCTGGACGCGGGGTTCGCGGCGACGCGGACATCGGCGTACGACGACGACTCGGTGAAGTGCACCCTGGCCGCCGCGGCCCCCTCGGCCTCCCCCACCGGTGAGCGCGCCGACCGCATGCCCCGCGACAGGGCCGACGGCCGCCCCGCCTACGCCCGCCGCATTCTCCTCCCGGCGCTCCGAGCCGCCGTACAGCGGCCGCGCACCCCGCTGTACGGCGCGTTCACCCAGACCTTCACCGCCCAGCTCGGCGCCCTGTTCGGCGACCGCCCGCCGACCGACGCGCAACTGGCCGAGCGACTGGACGAGGCCCTGCGGAAGGCGCTGCCGGACTAGGGACACCCCGCGAGGCCGCTCGGCGGATGTGCGGGAGTTCCTAACGGCCGGCGGGAGCCGCGGAGTCCGTGAGCTGGGTGGCGTGCTGCGCGGGCCGGGGCTCCATGGCTCTCGCCGGGCCCGCGTTCGCCGCCAGTACCAGGGCGGCGACCGCGACGACGGCGGCGACGATGCTCCTGGCGTAACGCTCGGTGGCGCTGGTGCGTTCAGGCACGACAACCTCGCAGCGGCGACAACAACAGCAAGAACACGGACAACGACAACAACAACGACCGGACCACCATGAGCAGCGGCGTGTTAAGCATGCTTAATACGCCGTTTAACCTAGGGGCTGACGGAGCCGAACGGCAAGAGGCACCAGGGGAGTTGGGCATGCCGGAGCGCGACGACCCGGTGATCATCGGGCGGCGGGTGCAGCAGCTGCGGACGGATCGCGGGCTGACCCAGAAACAGGTGGCCGAACCGGCCTACACACCCGCCTACATCTCCACCCTGGAGGCCGGCCGCGTCCGCCCCTCCGACGAGGCGCTCAGGCACCTCGCCGAACGGCTCGGCGTCGGCTTCGAGGAGCTGGCGACCGGACGGCCGGCCCGTCTGGTCACCGAGCTGCGGCTGCGGCTGACCGGCGCGCAGCGCACGTTGGCGACCGGTGCCACCGAGGCGGCGGCCGAGGGGTTCGCCGCCGCGCTCGCGGAGGCGGAGACGCACGGCCTGGCGGGCGAGCAGGCCGACGCGCTGCTCGGGCTCGGCGAGGCCGCCATCGACACCGGTGACCTGGCCGCCGCCCGGCTGTACTTCGAGCGGGCCGAGGAGGTGCTCGCCGGTGCGGGTGCCCCCCTGCCGGCCCGCGTCCCGGCGATCCGGGGCCGGGCCGTCTCCCACTACCTGGGCGGCGAACTCCGTTACGCGGTCTACCTGTTGGAGTCCACGCTCGACGAGCTCAACCGCGGCGGCCTGCACGACCCCGACGCGCTGCTACTCCTGTACGCCAGCGTCATCGGCCCCTACATGGACATGGGCGCCCACGCCCGCGCCGCCCAGGCCGCCGAACTCGCCCTCGCCCTGGCCCCCCAGGTCGGCGACCCGGCGCTGGTGGCCCGTATGCACCGCTCGGTCGCCCGTACCCTGCTCGCCGAGGGCCGGATCGCCGAGGCCGACGCCTCGCTCGCGAAGGCGGCCGAGCTGTACCGGCAGCTGCAGATCCGTACCGAACTCGCCAACTGCCATTGGATGCGCGGCTACGTGTACGCGCAGAACGGCGAACTGGAGCGTGCCGAGGCCGAGTTGCGGGAGGCTCTCGCGATGCTCTCCGCCAAGCGGGCCGCCCTGTACTCCAGCCAGGTCGCCGTCGAGCTGGCCGACGTACTGCACCGGCGCGGCAGGTCCGACGAGGCCGCCGCCCTGCTGCACGACGTGCTCAGCGACTTCACCGCCGAACGCGGCGCCCTGCACTCCGCCGCCGCCCACCGCCTCCTCGGCATCATCGCCGAGGACGCCCGGGACCCCGAGGCCGCCGAGGAGCACTACGTACGCGCCCTGAGCCTGCTGGAGCGGGCGGGCGCGGCCGGCGACCTGGCCGACCTGTGCCGGCTGCTGGGGGATCTGCTGCGGCGTTCGGGACGTGTGGAGGCGGCCCTGGACGCCTACCGGACGGGGCTCGGACACCGTACGGCCCCGGGGACGACCACTCTCGGCCCGGCGCCCGCACAGCCTCCTCTGTAACGAAACCGGGCCGGCGCACAGCGGTCCCGGTTACCGTGCGCGGAGACACCAGACACGGAGTACCGGGACAGGCGCGTGGAGAATCGACGGACGGCGGGCGACAGCCTGCGCCTCGCCGTGCGCGCGCTCGTGTACGCCGTCCTCGGCGGGGCGGCGCTGCTCACCGTCGTCACGGTCGTGTCCGTCCTCGGGCCGCTGCTCGCCCTCGACCTGTACACCCCGCCCGTCGCCGCCTGGTGGACCGTCTTCACGGCGATCGCCGTCCAAGGGGTGCCGTTCCTCCTCCTCGGTACGGTCGTCTCGGCGGCGATAGGCGCCTTCGTGCCGGAGAAGGTGTTCCGCCGGCTCCTCCCGCGCAACCAGGCCCTCGCCGTGCCGGTCGCGGGGGCCGCGGGCGTCGTGCTGCCCGGGTGCGAGTGCGCGTCCGTGCCGGTGGCCGGGAGCCTGATGAGCCGGGGGGTGGCCCCCGCGGCCGCCCTCGCCTTCCTGCTCTCCGCGCCCGCGATCAACCCGGTGGTGCTGGTGGCGACGTCCATCGCCTTCCCCCGGCAGCCCGAGATGGTCCTCGGCCGGCTGGTCGCCTCGCTGGGGACGGCGGTGGTGATGGGCTGGCTGTGGGTCCGCTTCGGGCGGGACGAGTGGATACGACTGCCCGAGCGGCGCGCCCCGGCCGGCGGGGGCGGTCTGCGGGCTTTCGGCGCCGGCCTCCAGCACGACTTCCTGCACGCCGGCGGTTTCCTCGTCGTCGGCGCGGCGGCCGCGGCGACCTTCGACATCGCCGTCCCGCGGTCCGTCCTCGACCTCTTCACCGGCTCGGCCTGGCTGGCGGTGCTGCTGCTGGCCCTCCTGGCCGTCGTCCTGTGCGTGTGCAGCGAGGCCGACGCCTTCGTCGCCGCCTCGCTCAGCGGCTTCCCGCCCACCGCCCGGCTCGCGTTCATGGTCGTCGGGCCGATGGTCGACCTGAAGCTGATCGCCCTGCAGACGGGGACCTTCGGGCGCGCCTTCGCCGTACGGTTCTCCGCCGCGACCTGGGTGGTGGCCGTGGCGAGCAGCGTGCTGGTCGGGTGGTGGCTGCTGTGACTTTGGGCCAGTACGGTTCCCCCCTCCTCCTCGTCCTCACGGGCGCGGCGGTCCTGCGGATCTCGCTGTTCAGCGAGCTGTACCTGCGGTACGTACAGGCGGGGCTGCGGCCCTACCTGGTCGTGTCCGGGGTGGTGCTGGTGCTGCTGGGCGCGGTGATGGCGGTCGTACGGGGGTCCGCGCACGCGGGTCATGAACCCGCGCCGGACGGTCACGAACCCGCGCGGGAGGAGCACGAAGAGGAGGAGCACGACGGGCACGGTCATCACCACGAACACGGCCCCCGCATCGCCTGGCTCCTCACCCTCCCCGCCCTCGCCCTGCTGCTCTTCCCGCCGCCCGCCCTCGGGTCGTACAGCGCCGGGCGCGAGTCCGCCCAGCGGGCCGCGCAGGGGGTCGGGGCCTTCCCGGCGCTCGCCGGCGGGGACCCGGTGGAGCTGACCCTCGGCGAGTTCGGCTCCCGGGCGATCTACGACAGCGGGCGCTCGCTGCAGGGCCGTACGGTCCGGCTGACCGGCTTCGTCACCCACGGCGACGACGGCACCTGGTACGTCACCCGGCTCCTCGTCAGCTGCTGCGCCGCCGACGCGACGGCCGGCCGGGTCGAGGTGCGCGGGGACGACGCGCCGCCGGTCGACACCTGGGTCACCGTCACCGGCACCTGGCACCCCGAGGGCGCACTCGGCACCGACGCGGCCTGGCCGGCGGTGCTGGACGTCACGTCGGTGCAGCGGGTGAAGCAGCCGACGGATCCGTACGAGCAGCGCTGACCGCGCACGGGTGCCGTCCCGCCGCCTCATTTCCATCCGCCCGGGTACTCGTCGGCCGGACCGTTCCCGGACGGAGGAGGCTCGTCATGACGGATCCCCCCGCAGTGCCCCTTCCCGGCGATCCGGAGCGCGGCGAACAGATCCTGGTCCGGCTGCAGGACCTGCTGCTGGAGTCCGACCGGCTGGACGGCTTCCTCCAGCAGCTCGTCACCCTCGCCGCGACCGCCCTGCCCGTCCCGGTGCACTGCTCGGTGACGCTCGGCACCGAGAACCGCCACGACCCCTACACCGCGGCGGCCGGCGACGAACTGGTGGGCCGGTTCGACCAGCGCCAGTACGAGGTGGGCGAAGGCCCCTGTCTGGAGACCCTGCGGACCGGCTCACCGCACGGCATCGAGGACGTCGACGAGGAGCAGCGCTTCGGTTCCTTCCCCGGACTCGCCCGAGAGCACGGCATACGGAGCGTGCTCGCCCTGCCGCTCGCCCCGGCCCGCCAGCAGGTCCCCGGTGTCCTGAACATGTACTCCGAAAAGCGGCGCTCCTTCACCCCTCAGGTCCGCGAGCAGGCCGCCGTCTTCGCGGGATACGCGTCGGGCGCGCTCGGGGTGGCGCTGAAGTTCGCGGGGCAGCTCCAGTTCAGCCTGGACCTGCAGAACGCGATCTCCTCGCGGACGGTCATCGACCAGGCGCTCGGCATCGTCATGACCCAGGAGTCGTGCTCCTCCGAGCGGGCCTTCGAGATCCTCACCCGGGCCTCCCAGCACCGGAACGTGAAGCTGCGCGACCTCGCCACCGAGATCGTCACCAAGGTCGGCGGTGAGCCGCCCTCCGTCCGCCCGCTGTGGCCCCGTGCCTCACCGCTCGGCGGTGACGGTCCGAGCGCGTTTCGCGGGTCGGACGACGGGTAGTCGACCGGGGCGCTCTCGGTCGCGCCACGAACCCTGACCTGGTCCTGATGAGTCCGCTCCCAGGGCTCACGGACGAGACTGGGTGCGCTGGATCGAAGGAGGCGGTGGCCGTGCGGCCCAGGGACGACCGCGACGGCGCCCCCGGCGACGACCACGGTGCCTACGGCACGTCGGGCGGCGGCGACCCCCGGCTGTCCGGCGACGCCGCTCAGGAGCAGCAGGGCGAGCGGGTGGAGACGGCCCATGTGATCGCCGAGGGGGTGCGGGGCGCCCAGCCCGTGGAGATCCCCGGACGGCTGTGCAGGGTGGCGGTCAAGCTGTTGCCGGTGATCGGCGCGAGCGTGTCGCTGCGCAGTGACGGCATGCCCGTCCAGCTGGTCTCCAGCAGCAACCAGGCCGCGCACCTGTCGGAGATCCAGGCCACTCTGGGCGACGGGCCCTGCATGCACGCCGCCGAAATTGGTGCCCCGGTGCTCGCCTGTGACCTCACGAGCGGGCGGGACGCCCGCCGCTGGCCGGTCTTCGCCCAGCAGGCGACGGAGGCCGGCGTGCAGGCCGTGTACTCGGTTCCGCTCGGGAACGACGCCGTGTGCGTGGGTACGCTCGACCTCTACCGCGCCACCCCCGGCGAGCTCGACGCCCGTGGCCTGCGCACCGCGCAACTCGTGGCGAGTGTCATGACGGTAGCCCTTATGGCGCTGCCCCGGGGGGAAGAGAACGGGCCGGAAGGAACGGAACCCTGGTTGAGCGGTCTGGCCGCGGACCACGACGAGGTCTACCAGGCCATCGGCATGATCATGGTGCAGCTCGGAGTCGGCTCGGACGAGGCGCTGGCCCGGTTGCGTGCCGACGCCTTCGCGCACGACCGCACCGCCGCCGAGGTGGCGCGCGAGGTGGTCTCGCACAGGAAGAGGTTCGACCGCGACTAGGAACTGTCCGGCTCGCCGACCGGCGGACCGGCGTGGTGGTGACGGTGTGAGGAGGCTGGGATGAACCGGGAGGTGCGGCTCATCCGCGCCTTCGTGGACCTCGCGGACACGCTGGGCGCGCACTTCGATCCGCTCGATCTGTTCGCCCGGCTCTCCGAGCACTGCACGGGGCTGCCGGCCGTGGACGCGGTCGGGGTGGTGATGGCCGACGCGCGGGGCGCCCTGCGCGCCATGACGGCCTCCGACGACGACCTCGGCCGGCTGGACACGCTCCAGGTGCGGCAGGGGCGGGGACCGTCCGTCGACTGCTTCCGCACCGGCGATCCCGTCACCGCGGACGATCTGCGCGAGGGCGCCCGCTGGCCCGACTACACCGCTCACGCCCTGTCAGCCGGATACGTCTGTCTGCACGTCCTGCCGCTGCGCCTCGACGGCCGCACGATCGGCGCGGTGTCCCTCGCCAACCGGCACGGTGACGTCCTGCCCGCCGACGACATCGCCGTGGCGCAGGGGCTGTGCGACATCGCCGCGCTCACCCTGTCCCACTGGCCCGCCGAAGCCAGGCGGCCGCACGATCTGCTCACCTCCCTGCAGGCGGCCAAGGGGCTCGTGGCGGAGTACGCGGGTGTCTCCCTCAAGGAGGCGCTGGTACTGCTGCGCCAGTACGCGGAGAAGGAACGGCTGCCCATGACGACCGTCGCCCGCGCGCTGGCGGAGCGCATGCTCGGTTCGGAGGAACTGCTGGAAGGCGTCCCGGGCCGCGCCTAGGATCGTCGATCATGGACACCCTGGGACTGTTCCTGATCGCCGCGGTCGTACTGGTGGGTATCGCCGGTGTGGAGAGCCGCATCTCCCGTGCGGACCGCCGAGTCGCGCGAGTCGAGCGCAAACTCGACCTCGTCCTGAACCACTTGGGGCTGGCCGAGCACGACCCGCGGATGGACGAGGTCGCCTCGCTCGCCCGCGAGGGCAGGACCGTGCAGGCGGTGAAGCGGTACCGGGAGATCACCGGGGACGGTCTGAGGGAGTCCAAGGAGGCGGTCGACCGGCTGGTCTAGATCTCCGCCCGGCCGTGCTTGTGGACCTCCGCCAGACGCCGCGCGCCCAGGTCCACGGCCGCCCCGGTGACGTCGGCCGACACGTCGCCGAGACCGCCGTGGGTGAGGCCGATCGCGTCGGCGCCGACGCGGACGACGGCGACGTCCAGGGTGAGCAGGACCGGTTCGCCGTTCAGCGTGGCGCCGGACACGGTGACCCGCAGACCTTGACGGGCGTCCCCCACCTCCGGCAGCCCCGCGTCGGTGACCTGGACCTCGGTCACGTTGCCCTGGGCGGTCGTCGACGTGAACCGCGCGCACTTCTGCGGCAGGGTCTTCAGCCAGGCCAGACTCCGGTCCACGTCTGCCGGCCTCTGGGTGACGACCTGATAGCGCAGCTGGGAACCGTTCCACACGTCGTCGAGGCCGATCACCGCGCGGGGGCGGGTGTCCGCGCCGAACAGCTCCTCGGTGTAGAGAACGTCGAGCAGGCGCCGGCATTCGGGCCACTCCGCCGTCGCCTTCAGCAGCCCGTCGTGCCAGGTCGCGGACCCCTGCGTAGGAGCCCAGGACTCGCCGAGATCGACCTCCGTGACGAGGGCGGCCTGCGCCTGCGCCTGGGTGAGGCCGGCGGGCGACGGGGCGGCGGACGTCACGGGTGCGCTGGTCGAGCGCCCGTAGTCCGGCTTCTGGGCGGTGGGCGGCGTACTGAGGGCGGAGCAGCCGGCCGTACCGGCCAGGGCACTCAGACTGACGGCGCAGGCGGCGAGCGCGCGGGCCGGGGGCGGGGTCATCGGGGGGGTGCCTCCTTGAGGCCGTCCAAGATCGAGTACGCCCTCCTACGGCACCATCAGCTCCGCCCTCCCACCAGCGAGCCGGGCCGTACGGGTGAGCGGGCCCGGCGCCGGGGCCGGCGCGGGCCCCGAAAACCGATCGCCCGGCTCCCCACCCCCTTGTTACCGTCCCCCCATGCAGCGCGCCCACGTAGTACTCGTGTCTCTCACGACGACGCCGGAGAGTGTCCCGGCGCGCTGACAGCTGACCCAGTCGAAAGCCCCGGGGCGAGTGCCCCGGGGCTTTTTCGTGCGGGGGCTCGCCGCCGGTCACCGTGAGGAGACGACCGCCATGACCACCATCTGCGGACCGCACGACCACCGCCGGCTCGGCCGGGAACTCGGCCTGTTCGACACCGACCCGCTGATGGGCGCGGGCCTGCCGTACTGGCTCCCCGACGGGGCCGTCGTCCGGCACACCCTGGAGGAGTACGTCCGGGAGGCCGAACGCGCCGCCGGCTACCGGCACGTGTACTCGCCGGTCCTCGGCAAACGCGAGCTGTACGAGATCTCGGGGCACTGGTCGCACTACAGCGAGGACATGTTCCCGCCGATGGAGCTGGGCGCGGAGGAGGTCGTGCTGCGGCCCAGCCTGTGCCCCCACCACGCGCTGATCTACCGCTCCCGCTCCCACAGCTACCGTGAACTGCCTTTGCGGATGGCGGAGTTGGGCGGCATGTACCGCTCCGAGCCGTCCGGGGTGCTCGGCGGCCTGACCCGGGTCCGGGCCATCCAGCTCAACGACGCGCACATCTTCTGCACCCTGGACCAGGCCGTGGACGAGGCCCGGGACGCCCTGGAACTGATCGGCCGCGCGTACGCCGATCTCGGCATCCGCCCCGCCCGATACCGGCTTTCCCTGCCCGGCGAGGGCGGCAAGTACGTCGCCGACCCGGCTCTGTGGCGACGGGCCACCGCGCTGCTGCGGGAGGTGCTCGACGCCTCGGGGATCCCCTACGAGGCCGTCGAGGGCGAAGCCGCCTTCTACGGCCCCAAGATCGACGTCCAGATCACCGACCCCGCCGGCCGCGAGAGCACCCTCTCCACCGTCCAGATCGACTTCCACCAGCCCGAACGCTTCGACCTGCACTACATCGGCGCCGACGGCGCGAAACACCGGCCGGTCATGGTGCACCGCAGCATCATCGGCAGCGTGGAACGGGCGGTCGCGCATCTCCTCGAGCAGCACGGCGGCGCGTTCCCGGCGTGGCTCGCGCCCGTGCAGCTGGTGGTGCTGCCGGTCTCGGACGCACAGGAGGAGCGGGCCCACGAGGTCGTCCGGCAGGCTCTGGCGCGGGGGCTCCGGGCGGAAGTCCACGGCCCCGGCGACGGCACCCTCGGCGCCCGGATCCGGGCGGCGCGGCTCGTGCCGTACCAGGCGGTGATCGGGGAGCGGGAGGCCGACGGTGACCTGGCGGCGCCGCGGCTGCGGGACGGGAACCGTCCGGGGGCGATGCCGGTCGGTGAGCTGCTGGACCGGATCGCCGCCCGGGTCGGTGATCGCGGGACCGGACTGTGGGCGGCTGCGTAAGGTCGCTGTCGTAACCCGTCGTAGCCCGGAGAGAGGAACCCAGCCGTGACCGGTCAGCCCATCCCGGTGATCATCGACTGCGACACGGGCGTCGACGACGCCCTGGCCCTGCTGTTCGCCGTACGCCACCCCGCGCTCGACGTGCGGGCGGTGACCTGCGTGGCCGGGAACACCGACGTGGACGGGGTCGTCCGCAACACCCTGACCGTGCTGGAGCAGGCCGGGGCCGGTGACATCCCGGTCGCGCGGGGTGCCGAGCGCCCGCTGATCGAGCCGGTGCGGACGGCGCGGCACGTGCACGGCGAGGACGGGATGGGCGACCTGGGGCTGCCCGCGCCGACCCGCCGGCCGGTCGACGTGGACGCGGTGACGCTGCTGCGGCGGGAGATCCTCGCCTCGCCGACGCCGGTCACCCTCATCCCCATGGCGCCCCTGACGAACATCGCGCTGCTGCTGCGCACCCACCCGGAGGTCGTGCGCAACATCGAGCGGATCGTGTTCATGGGCGGCGCGGTGACGACCGGGAACGCCACGGCGGTCGCGGAGTTCAACGTGTGGCACGACCCGGAGGCGGCCGCGATCCTGCTCACCGCCGGGGTGCCGATCACGATGTACGGCCTGGACGTCTTCAAGCAGGTCCTCGTCCCGGCCGGGGACGTCCAGCGGCTGCGCGCGAGCTCGGAACCCCGCCTCCGGCTGGCCGGCGAACTCCTCGCCCACCGCGACCCGGCCACCTCCGGCGACCCCACCCCCACCGGCGGCCTCGGCGACGCGGGCGCGGTCTGCGCGGTCGTCGACCCGGGCGGCATCACCACCGAACGCCTCCCGGTCGAGGTGAGCCTGGCCCCGGGCGCCACCCGGGGCCAGACGATCGTCGACCGGCGCCCCCGCCCCGGCGAGTCCGAGATCCACGAGGGCACCCGTGAACAGCGGCTGGTGGACGTGGCGTTGAGCGTGGACGTGGAGCGGTACGTGAAGCTGTGGCTGACGACGGTGGAGGGCGTCTAGGGGCCAGGGTCTAGCGGGTTTCCGCCGCCGGCCGTACCGCCCACCGCTGTTCCACCTTCGCGAGCCGCCAGTAGCCGATGGCCGCCGCCCACACCACCACGAACAGGCCGACGATGACGTAGCCGACGCTGTCGAGGTTGATGTCGGCGATCCAGGTGGTGACCGTGTCGCTCAGGTCGAGCTTCTCGTGCAGGACGCCGACGAGTTCGATGGTGCCGATGAAGAAGGCGACGGCGATGGACAGGCCGGTGATCGTGAGGTTGTAGAAGACCTTGCGGACCGGGTTGGAGAACGCCCACTGGTAGGCGAAGTTCATGAACGTCCCGTCGAGGGTGTCGAACAGGCTCATGCCGGCGGCGAACAGGAGGGGCAGGGAGAGGATCGCGTACCAGGGCAGGCCGGCCGCCGCGCCCGACCCGGCCATCACCATCAGGGTGACCTCGGTCGCGGTGTCGAAGCCGAGGCCGAAGAGGAAGCCGAGCGGGTACATCTGACCGGGCCGGGTGATGGACTTGGTGAGGCGGCCCAGGATGCGGTTCATGAATCCCCGCGAGTCCAGGTGCTGTTCGAGCTCCTTCTCGTCGTAGGCGCCCGCCCGCATCGCCTTGAACACCTTCAGGATGCCGAGCAGGGCGGCCAGGTTGAGGGCGGCGATGAGGTAGAGGAACGTGCCGGAGATCGTCGTACCGAGGACGCCGAGCACCTGGTGGGTGCCGGAGTCCTCGTTCATGACCTTTCCGGCGAGCTGGGTGCCGCCCGCGATCAGCAGGGCGAGGAGCACCACCACGCTGGAGTGGCCGAGCGCGAACCAGAAGCCCACCGACACCGGGCGCTTGCCGTCGGCCATCAGCTTGCGGGTGGTGTTGTCGATCGCGGCGATGTGGTCGGCGTCGAAGGCGTGCCGCATGCCGAGGGTGTAGGCGGTGATGCCGAGGCCGATACCGAAGGCCTTGTCGCCGACCTCGTAGTGCCCGGGGACGACGAGGAGGAACAGGATTCCGAAGGCGACGACGTGCAGTGCGGCGACGGCCGACATGAGGCCGGCGGTCTTGAGGGTGTCCTCGCGGCGCCACTTGAAGGACGTCGGGGCGGGGACGGGCGCAGACTTCTGGGCAGGCTTGGGCAGGGTCATCCGGTCACGCTCCAGCACCTCGTGGATCAACTCGTGAGATGCCGTGGCCGGTCTCCTGGCTTACGGGTCGTACGTGTCCGTTCCTGCCTTCCCGGTCGTGCTCGACCAGTGGCCCGGCTGGCGCCGGACGGGACGGAAACTCCCCGATCACAGTGGCGAGGGCCGCTCCGGCATGGACCCCCTGAGGGGTCGTCACCGGCTTCCCGAGCACCACGGCCCGCCCACCGTAGGGTTGCAGGCGGTCTCCTGCATAGCTGCGTACCTGCGCAGGTATGGAAGATCACATGGGGGTGCCTGCGAGGATGGCGGCATGCATCTCGTTCCGGCCGACCGAGCGGATCGCCGAACCATCGACGGGCATCGGGTGTGCGACGCGATCGCCGCGATCGGCGATGCGGGTCATGTACGCACCTGGGCCGACCGCTTCTCCCTGCTCGCCGATCCCAAGCGGCTCGCGCTGCTGCTCGCCCTGCACCGGACCGGCCCGCTGGCCGTATCCGACCTGGCGATCGCCACCGGCATGAACGACCCCGCCGTGTCGCAGGCACTCAGGCTGCTGCGGGCGGCGGGTGTCGTGGAGGGCGAGAAGGAGGGAAGGATCGTGCGCTACCGGGTGGTGGACGCCGACATCGCCTCGCTGCTGAAGCAGTGTGCGACCAGCCCGTCTGGGGGTCCCCCCTCTGGGGGATTTTGAGGACGAGGCCCTTCGGGCCGAAGCGGGGTCTGGGGGCGCAGCCCCCAGGGACGGGACGGGAAGGGGCGGCGGGGGCGAATCCCGTGTCCTCAGCCCGAAGCCGGACGCCGGCCGGGCTGAAACAGCCCGACCGGCGCCGACCACACCGACTGCGCCTGATTACGAGCGGGCGGCCTTGCGACGCCGCGTCGCCAGCACGATGCCCGCACCGCCCGCGAGCAGCACCGCCGCACCGATGGCGATCGGCCCGGTCGCGCTGCTGCCACCGGTCTCCGCGAGGTTGTCGCCGCCGCCGTTCGGGGTGGCGGCGGGAGCGGTGGTGGACTCGGAGGCAGACGGGCTCGGGGCCTCGGTGGACGGCGAGGGGGACTCGGCGGGGGGCTCCGTCGCCGGGGGAGTCGTCTCCTCCGCCGGCGTCGAGGGCTCGGTGGCCTCCGGGGTCGACGGGGTCGGCGTCGGGGTGGCCGGCGGCTCGGACGGAGCCGTCGTGCAGTCCTTCGTGCCGCCGTTCCAGGCAGCGATCAGCTTGTCCTTGATGACCGGGCGGTCCGGACCCTTGGGCAGGTCGCCGTGGACGAAGCCGTCATCGGAGTCGAGGACGCCGTCGAACTTGACCGCGCCGCGGTAGAGGTCTATCTGCGCGAAGCAGCCCGCGTCCGGCACCGCGATGTCGAGGGTGTCGGTCTGGCCCGGCTTGACGGTCACCGTGTCGAAGTCGACGAAGACCTGCTCGCCGGAGGTGCCGAAGGTGGCGCCGTGGGCGAGGTAGGAGGCCAGGGAGGCCGTGCACGTGCTGGCGTCGCCGGCCGTGCGGACCTTGATGTGGACCTTGCCGTCGTCGGTCGGCTTGAGGTTCTGGTCGTCGACCTTGACCGAGTCGTAGAAGCTCGTGCCGTCCAGCGAGAACTGGCAGCGGTCGGTCCCGGTCTCCGTGCCCGCGCCGGTGCCGGGCTTGTAGGTGCCGCCGGAATTCCAGCCGTCGCCACCGGGCGTGCCGGTGGCCCAGGCGCCGGAAGCGGCGGCGACGGAGGCGGAACAAAGGACGAGTGCCGCGGCGCCCGTCCCCAGCAGGCGGCGCGCGGTGACACGTCTGACTGTCGACATGCGGATCCCATCGGATGTGTGTGAGGGGTGGTGAAGTGCTTTGCAGCAGCTCTGAGAAACACTGGGCTCATTGGTCACATGCGCCACAGTGTTCGCACATCGTGGATCTCCCAGCGGAACGCTGTCAACCTGCGGATATGCAGAGGGAGTTCAGGACTCCCTCACAATTCCGACACACAGGGAATGAACCGCTCCGGACGGCGTTCGAGTTCGCTTTCCCGACAATGTGGACAGATACCTGAGTACCGTTGCCACCGTCACGACCGCCACGAGGGAGAACGCCGCGTGACCGACGCGAACCCCGAGCACCGACTCCACCTTCCCGACCTGTCCTCCAGGAACCCCGACTGGTGGCGGCAGGCCGTCGTCTACCAGGTCTACCCCCGCAGCTTCGCCGACGCCGACGGCGACGGGCTCGGTGACCTGCGCGGGATCACCCGGCGTCTGAACCACCTCGCCGCACTGGGCGTCGACGCCCTGTGGCTCAGCCCCTTCTACCCCTCCGAACTCGCCGACGGCGGCTACGACGTCGCCGACCACCGGGACGTCGACCCCCGCCTGGGCACCCTCGACGACTTCGACGCGCTGGCCGCCGAGGCCCACCGCCTCGGCCTCAAGGTGATCGTCGACCTCGTCCCCAACCACACCTCCCACCGGCACGCCTGGTTCCGGGAAGCCCTCGCCGCGGCTCCCGGCTCGTCCGCCCGCGACCGCTACGTCTTCCGCGACGGCCGTGGCGGCCACGGCGAACTCCCGCCCACCGACTGGCAGTCCGTCTTCGGCGGCAGCGCCTGGAAACGGGTGCCGGACGGCCAGTGGTACCTGCACCTGTTCGCCCCCGAACAGCCCGACCTGAACTGGGACAACGAGGAGGTCCGCGCCGACTTCCGCACCACCCTGCGCTTCTGGTCGGACCGCGGGGTCGACGGCTTCCGCGTCGACGTCGCCCACGCCCTCGCCAAGGACCTGGAGGAACCGCTGCGCGACCTCGGCGCCCCCGAGCTCAGCAGCGAGGAGGCGCTGCCCCGCTTCCCGCCCGGCAGCCACCCCTTCTTCGACCGCGACGAGGTCCACGAGATCTACCGCGACTGGCGCAAGATCCTGGACGCCTACCGCCCGCCCCGTATGGCTGTGGCCGAGGCCTGGGTCCAGGGCGCCCGGCGCGTGCGGTACGCCCGCCCGGACGAGCTCGGCCAGGCCTTCAACTTCGAGTATCTGAAGGCCGGCTGGGACGCTGCGGAGCTGCGCCAGGTCATCACCGACTCGCTGGCCACCGCGTCGGAGGCCGGCGCCTCCGCCACCTGGGTGCTGTCCAACCACGACGTCGTGCGGCACGCCTCCCGCCTGATGCTCCCGCCCGGCACCGACGACAACGCCTGGCTGCTGTCCGGCGGTCACGCCCCGGCCGTCGACCTGGCCGAGGGCCTGCGGCGAGCCCGCGCCGCCACGCTCCTGATGCTGGCGCTGCCGGGATCCTCGTACGTCTACCAGGGCGAGGAACTCGGCCTGCCCGAGGTCGCCGACCTGCCCTTCGAGGTCCTCCAGGACCCGATCTGGGAACAGACGGGACGCGTCCGCAAGGGACGGGACGGGTGCCGGGTGCCGCTGCCGTGGACGAGCACGGGACCGTCGTACGGCTTCGGCGCGGGCGGTGCCTGGCTGCCGCAGCCGGAGAGCTTCGCGTCCTACGCCGTCGAGGCGCAGGACGGGGTCGAGGGCTCGACCCTGGAGCTCTACCGCAGGGCCCTCAGGCTGCGCCGCAAGCTGCTGGAGGGCGAGACGCTGACCTGGACGGCCGGCGGCCCGGACGGCGTGCTGGACTTCACCCGCAACGACGGCTGGCGGTGTGTCGCCAACCTGTCGGGCACGGCCGTACCACTGCCGCCGGGCGAAGTGCTGCTCGCGAGCCGCCCGTTGGAGGACGGGCGGCTCGGCCCGGACACGACCGTCTGGCTCGCTCCCTAGGGACCGGCCACCCCGCCGACGGACTCAGGGGGTGATGGTCGGCGTCGCGGTCGCGGTCGGCGGAGGGGTCAGGACGATCATCGGCTCGCCGGGCTGGGGCGCCGGCGGAGTCATGTCGCTCTGGGGCAGCTTCGGCGGGGTGGTCTGCTGGAAGAGGGCCTGGTCGAAGTTGACCAGGTTGGTCTTCTCCATGACCGTGATGTGGTCCAGGACGGTGTTGTTGGCCTGGTCGGCCAGCTGCCGCACCAGCGAGTTCTTGGTGGTGGAGCGGATCTTCGCGATGGTGTTGAAGATCGAACCGTGCGTGATCCGCAGGATGTTCGCGAAGTTCGAGTCGAACGCGTTGCCGGTCGGCGAGGAGTCGATCTGGTTCACGAACGCGAGCTGCTGCGGGCTCGCCACGTTCGGCAGGGTGATGTTCAGCAACGGGCCGATCTTGCGGCAACTGGCGTCCAGTGCCGCGTGGCCGTCGATGAGGTGCTCGGACGCGGTCTTGACCTCCGGGGCCGTCCCCTTCTTCAGGCCGATCACGCCGAGGGGGTACTCCCACAGCCCGGCCGCGCGCACTGCGACCACGAAGGCACGGTCCTGCTCGGTCAACGGCCCCCACTGCGTCTGCGCGATGACCCTGTCCTGCGCGCTGGACACGGTGTCCAGGCCGAGCATCGAGGGGTAGGCGAGCGCACCCAGGGTCAGTGTGAGGGCACCACCCACGAAGAGAGTTCCCATCGAGTTCCGCGAAAGTCGCACCGTGTCTCCTGCCCGGTAGGGGTCCCGCCGGCAGGCGGGTCGGACGCTCAGAGATACGGACACGGAAGCGTCAAGAACCTTTTGAATTGGTAAAATCTTCGGCGCGGGTGCGCGGGAGTCCTACGACGGGATCCCGGCACCTCGCCCGTGGATCCGTATGGCCGTACCGCCTCGCCCGTACGGCCCACAGCACACGCCACCCGCCCGGACGGGCCGCGAGAATCGCACGCGTCGGGGTCCACGACGTCCGGTGAGGAGCGGTGCCGACGATGAGCATGGCGAACAAGGCGACGAGGGTCGCGCTGGCGGGGATCGCGGTGGTGGGCACGCTGGCCGTGTCCGGTCTGTCGCCGGAGGCCGCCGCGCATGGGCGGGAGCTGTGGGGAGAGGTGACCATCGTCCCCGGACGGGAGGGGGTCGTCGAGGTCTCGGAGTACGCCGGGGCGGCGACGCCGGGCACCGGGTCCGCGCTCACCCTGACGGCGCCCGACGACAGCGCGGTCACGGGCGTGCCGCTCACCGGCAACGGCTATCGCGGGGCGGTGACGTCCGGCGGGAGCGGCGGGACGTACACCTTCACGGGGGTCGCGGAGACCACGGGCGCCACCGGGTCCGGGGCGGCGGCCCAGGCGTGGCGGGGGCGGGTCTTCCCCTTCGTCCTGGCCGTGGATCCGGACGCGGTGCCGGGGACGCGGCTGCGGGGCTGCGCGCTGCGGCTCACGGACGCGCGGGGTGCGGTGCGGGAGCGGGGCACGTGCGAGGTGACCGTCGGCCTGCCCGGCCCCACGCTGACCCGGCCCGAGTCGGGAGTACCGCTGCCGGAACGGCCGGAGTTGGCCGGTACGGCGTATCCGGGGTCCCAGGTCACCGTCCGGGACGCCCTCGAGAGCGAGGTCTGCGCGGCGACCGCGGCGAGTGACGGCTCGTGGTCCTGCGTGCCGGGCGCGGCACTTCCCGCGGGCGCGGGCCGGCTTCAGGCGACGGCCGCGCTGAACGGCGTGAGCGCGGCGAGCGAGCAGATCGCCATCACGGTGGGCGTCAGCTGACGAGCGCCAGCTCGTGCGAGGTGCTGTTCAGCCGCCGCCCGCCCGTCTCCGTGCAGGTCACGATGTCCTCGATCCGGACGCCGAAGCGGCCGGGCAGATAGATGCCGGGCTCGATGGAGAAACACATCCCGGGTACCAGCGGCCGCCGTTCGCCCGCCACGAGGTACGGCGGCTCGCGCGTGGTGACACCGATGCCGTGGCCGGTGCGGTGGACGACGTACGCGCCGTACCCGGCGTCCTCGATCACCGTGCGGGCCGCCTTGTCGATCTCCGCGCACGGCACGCCCGGCCGTACGGCCTCGAAGGCGGCCTGCTGGGCCCGGCGCACGATGTCGTGCACCGCGCGTTCCTCGTCGGTGGGCCGGCCCACGTGCACGGTCCGCGTGGTGTCCGAGCCGTACCCGTCCTTCAGGCCCCCGAAGTCCAGGACCACCATGTCGCCGTTCTCGATGGTGCGTTCGCCGGCCGCGTGGTGCGGGTCGGCCCCGTTGGGCCCGGAGCCGACCACGGTGAAGTCGACCTGGCCGTGGCCGTGCGCGAGCAGCAGGCGGGCGAGGTCGCCGGCCACGTCGGTCTCCCGGCGCCCGGCGAACCGTACGGCGAGGATCTCCTCGTACGTCGCGTCCGCCGCCGCACCGGCTGCGGCGAGCCGCGCCAGTTCGTGCTCGTCCTTGACGGCCCGCAGCATCGGCAGCGACATGCTCAGCGCCCGGTACGTGGTGAGGGGCAGCGCCTCCTGGAGGCCGAGGAGGTGCAGGGCCCAGGTGGCGTCGGAGACGCCGTAGTGGCCGTTCGGTCGCAGCAGTCCGGCCGCCGCCGCGTACGGGTCCTGGCCCTCGCGCCACTCCGACACCCGCAGGGCGCCCGCGCCCGGGGCCGCCTCCGCGTCCGGGCGTTCTGGCGCCGGCACCAGCAGCCGGGGTTCCGACTCGGGGACCAGCACCAGCAGGGTGAGGCGTTCGGTGAGCGCGGTGGGCCGGTGGCCGCACAGCCGGACCAGGTCGGGGCCGGGCGTGACGAGCACCCCCGAGAGCCCGGCCTCGGCCGCGTCCCGGGCGGCCCGGACCATACGGTCTTCGTAGTCGTGCTCGGTGAAGGCAATCGGTGTCTCGCTCATCGCCCTGCCTTGTCGTCGCGGTGTGCGTCACGGTCCTGCGGGGTCGGCGCCTCGTTGAGGGCCCCGCATGCCGGACGGGCCCCCGCATGCCGGACGGGCCCCCGCATTCCGGACGGGCCCCCGCATGCCGGACGGGTCCGTGCGGCACGCAGGTCACCCGGATGGCCCGCTCCCCTGGCGGCGCACCCCGTGCCGCCCGATCGTCGAAGGGTCGTAGGACTCGAAGCATTCGCAGACTCGGAAGAAACGGGACCCGCCCATGAGCCAGCAACCGCACGCGACGCAGCCGCCGACCGGCGGAGGGCAGCAGCCGACAGGAGGGCAGCGACAGCAGGGCGCCTGGGACGACCAGCGGTCGACGGACATGCCCGCCGGCCGGTCCGACTACGGCTATGCGCCCACGTCGGCCGGGCCCGGCTGGGCCACGGGCGGGGTGGTCTTCGCCGGCGTCCTGATGCTGGTGAACGGCATCCTGGCGATCTTCCAGGGCATCTCCGCGCTCGCCGAGGACGACGTGTGGGCCAATCTCGGCGACTACGTCTACAAGATCAACCTCACGGGCTGGGGCGTGATCCTGATCGTCCTCGGTGCCGTGGTCGCGCTCACCGGTGGGGGAATCCTCAAGGGCGCCGCCTGGGCCCGCATGACCGGCATCTTCCTGGCGTCCCTGCACATGGTCGCCCAGTTCCTGTTCCTGCCGTACTCGCCGGTCTGGTCGATCGTCATGATCGCCGTCAACGTCTTCGTGATCTGGGCGCTGGCGGTGTACCGCCCCGCCTCCTCGGCGCGCGGCAACGCCTAGTCCGGCCGGCTCCACCCGGCGGCCGGTCCCACCCGGCGGCCGGTGTCCGTCCCAGCCGGCGGCCGGTCCCACCCGGCCGTCGGTCACACGTGCCCGAGGCCGCCGCCGCCGAAGGAACCGCTGGAACCGGGCAGCCAGCGCTTTCGGCGCTGGTCCTTGCCCCGCCGGGACGCGGCGGGATGGAGCTGGTACGGCATGAGCCGTTCCCGGCTGTCCTCGGGTATCGGCATCTCGTCCGGCTCCCGCATCTCCCGCATCTCGCGGACCGGTCCGGTCGCGGGAAGATGCGCCTGCTCCTCGGGCCGGGGCCGGGGCGATTCCCGGTCCTGGACCCGCATCCCGAACTGCACGGCCCACACCAGCGCACCGGCGATGAACAGGCCCCCGGCAAAAGCGGCGATCACGTTGAGCACGTCGCCCGACGTGGCCGCAAGGACAAACGTTGCGGTACTCATGCTTCCGATTATCGCCCATATGGGCGATTGATGTGTGTCCCGGGCCACGCGAATTCGACGAGCACGCCGACTGAGCGAACCGACTGCGGTGTGGGCGGAGAAGAGAGACGGCAGACTGCCACCGTGCGGATACCAGTGGCAGTGACCGTGTTGCTCATCGTGCTCGCCTCGGCTTCCGCCGTCGTCCAAGCCCGCCGGGGCCGGTGGTGGACCGCTGTGGCCGTCCTTCTGCCGTCCTTCGGCGTGGCGGCGCTGCTTGCCGGCCTGCAGGGACCGAGGCCGTCCCTCCTCTGGCTGGCGGGCTTGCTCGTAGTGGCCGGCTTCGGGGCGGAAGGCATGGCTCACTGGAGGGCCCGGACGCCTGGGAGGGCACAGGCGGGGCAGTAGGCGGGGGAGCCGCAACGGACGCGGAGCCGGCGGCCACGGCATCGCGATCGGCCTCGGCCTCGGCATCGAACTCGGCCACTTCGGCGCCTAGTTCGCGTCACTTCGCGGCACTCCACTTCATTTCGTCCTCACCGAGCAACCCCGGCACGGCTCCCACAGGTCTCACAGGCTGATCACAGGCTTGATCGAGAACACACCCTGGGAGAACTCGTACCGATGAAGCACTTAAAGCGCTCCGCGCTCGCCGCCGGAGCCGCGCTCGCCGTCGTCGTCACCGGAACCGGAGCCATCCCCGGCACCGGGGCGGAGGCGGCGGCGGCAACCCCCGGCAAGCCGCAGCTGAAGCTGATAGCCGCGTCGAACTCCGTGACGCTCGACCGCTACGAGTGGGACTCCGGCGTCTACCTCGACCTCGGCACGTACGTCACGGTCGACAACGCGCCGCTCGAGTTCAAGGTGACCCGGAAGTCGTACAAGGACCCGGTCGTCGCCCGGCAGATCCTGCGGGACGGGACGAGCACGCGGACCAGGACCCTGCCCGCCGGGCTGGTGAAGGACTTCTCGGGGCTGACGGGCTTCCTCGACATGACGATCACCGACGCGGCAGGCAAGGAGGTGACGACGAGCCAGGGGACCTTCTGCCCGAACAACGCCTCCGGCCGGCTCCGTCCGGACGCCCCCGCGACCTCGCACTATCCGGAGAGCTGCCCCACCAACCCCTGGACACTGGGCTCGGTGTGGGGGGTGGAGAAGGGCTGGGCGTCCAACTCCACCACGGTCGACTACGACAAGCCGGTGGATCTGCCGGCGGGCGAGTACACGGCCAAGGTGTCGGTGGCGAAGAAGTACCGCGACCTGTTCGACATCCCCGACGACCAGCCGACCGTCAAGGTGACGGTGCGGGACATGGGTGACGGCGAAGGGGAAGGGCTGGCCTCCGCCCGCCACGGCGGGCACGGCGCCCACACCGACGCCAAGACCTCGGCCTCGGACTCGGACTCCCACCACTACGGCCCCCGCGGCGCCGACGCACCCACGGCCCCCGCCCTCTCCCACGCCCTCGAAGACCGCGGTACGGCCCACCACCTGGGCGACGGCCGCGGCCACACCGACGGCTCCCGCATCGCGCCCGCGCTCACGCCCAACGCCAAACGGCCCACCGGCCGGTCCGGCGTCGCGGCGAGCGTGCCCAAGCCGGACCTGCGGTCGCTGCCGGCGTGGGACATCGCCATCACCGACGGCGAGGACGGGGACGTGCCGGGCAAGGACTACCTCGCGTTCAGCGCCAACGTCTGGAACGCCGGTCCCGCTCCGCTCGTCGTGGACGGGTTCCGCAGCCCCGGCAAGGACCTGATGGACGCGTACCAGTACTTCTACGACGCGGACGGCAAGCAGGTCGGGTACACGCCCACCGGCACCATGGAGTGGGACCCGCGCAACGGCCACGAGCACTGGCACTTCACCGACTTCGCCAGCTACCGCCTGCTGAGCGAGGACCAGACCAAGGAGGTGCGCAGCGGCAAGGAGGCGTTCTGCCTGGCCAACACCGACGCCGTCGACTACACGGTGAAGAACGCCAACTGGCACCCGGACAACACCGACCTGTCGACCGCCTGCGGCCAGCAGAACTCGATCTCCGTCCGCGAGGTCCTCGACGTGGGTTCCGGCGACACGTACACCCAGTACCGTCCCGGCCAGTCCTTCGACATCACCGACCTGGCGAACGGCACGTACTACATCCAGGTGATCGCCAACCCGGAGAAGCGGCTCCAGGAGACGAACACCGACAACAACGTCGCGCTCCGCAAGGTCGTCCTGGCCGGTGAGCCGGGCGCCCGCACGGTGACCGTGCCGCCGCACGACCTGATCGACGTGCCGTAACGCCGACGGCGGACAAGGCCGACGTCCGCCTCGGCCGTGACGCCGTCCGGGACGCGGTCCGGCAACGCGGCTGAGGCGTGCGGCGCATGCGGCGCACTGCGGCTGCGTCTGCGGCGCGACCGGCCCCCGTCACACACACGGCCGCCGTCGGCCCCTCATCGAAGGGGGCGACGGCGGCCGTCGGACGTGTGCGTACGTGCGGGCCGGTGTCCGGGGGTCAGCCGGGCTCGTCGGTGTGTGCGCGTCGGCCCTTGGACCGGCTGCTGACCAGCCAGTTCGAGGGCTCGGGCGGTGCCTCGGCGGTGTGACCGGTGTCGACCGTCAGGTGGAGCAGGGTGCCGAATCCGTCCGGGCCCGTCGGATAGCTGCGCGGTTCGTCGCACGGGAACACCTCGCGCAGGACCAGCGCGACCCGCTGGGCGACATCCGGGTCCGCGGCGATGATGCGAACCTCGGCGAGGCCTTCTGCCTCGGGCGGGCGGTCGGACGTCGAGCCCATGAAGTCACCGATTTCTTCTTCTGCCGCAGGTCTGCCGCATGCCCCCGGTCGAGTCCACGGTACTCCCGAGAGGTCATCGCCCCCTGCGGGCATCACACATCTGTGTCCGCCGCGGCAGAGATTCCACCCGGGCGACTAGAGTTCTCGCGCAGGGAATCTGCCCCATGCGGCGGGCCGCGCCCCGGCGACCCGCGGGAAGGCGTACATGTCCTCGGAAGACCTGTCGCAGGCCGCCGGCCGGCTCGACGACGACCACTACCCGGCGTACACCATGGGCCGGGCGGCCGAGCTGATCGGTGCCACGCCCGGCTTCCTCCGGGCCCTCGGTGAGGCGAACCTGGTCGCCCCGAAGAGATCGGGCGGCGGCCACCGCCGCTACTCGCGCCACCAGCTGCGCCTGGCCGCCCGGGCCCGCGAGCTGGTGGACCAGGGGACCCCGATCGAGGCCGCCATGCGCATCATCGGCCTCGAGGACCAGCTCGAAGAGGCCCTGCGCGACAACGGTGACCTGCGGGTGGACCAGAAACCTGACGTGGCCGGAGAAGAAAACTGATGTGACCGTGGAAGAAATTCGAGCAGATCCGGGAAAAAGATTCTCGGATGACGCGGAGCGTCTCCCACGTGCGCTTTTCCGCTAGGTCGGCACGCCGAAGTCTTCCCCTGGCGTCGCATTCTTTCCGTGCTAGGCTCGACGCAGTTGCAGTTGTGGTTACCTTTTTGCTGTCGGTTTTCCGGGCAGGTGATCATCACGGCGATGAGCGAGACTCGCGAAGTGCGAGTCCCTAGCACTGCCTCAGGAGATATGACATGGCCACCGGTACCGTGAAGTGGTTCAACGCGGAAAAGGGCTTCGGCTTCATCGAGCAGGACGGCGGCGGCGCCGACGTTTTCGCTCACTACTCGAACATTGCCACCCAGGGCTTCCGCGAGCTGCAGGAAGGCCAGAAGGTGACGTTTGACGTCACCCAGGGCCAGAAGGGCCCGCAGGCGGAGAACATCGTTCCCGCCTAATTGCTCGCACGATCGGGGCCCGCACCTTGGGTGCGGGCCCTCTTCGTTTTCCCTGAACAGGCCGTGCGACATGGCATCGGCCTCGCGCTTCCCCGCGCTTCCCCGCGCTTCCGCCATGCTCCGCCCGAACCCTGGTGAGGCACCCATGCGCTGTGTGATCGCCCGTTTCCCCTTCGACCTCGTGAAGTCCGAGGTGGAGAGCAAGATGGCCGGCATCCGTCCCGAGGAAGTCACCGGGGCCTGCGTGGTCATCGGACGCAAGGTGTACCCGGTCAAGCAGGTCGGCGAGATCATCACCCGCCAGGACCGCCGCGACTTCACCGCGGGTGAGGTGACCCGGGCCCTGGTCCGCCTCGGCTTCACCTGCCACGCGACACCCCCTCAGGCACCGCTCTCGTCCGGCTCGACGACGGAGCCCTCCGGCGGAACCGGCGCCTGACGCCGACGCGTTCCCGGTCTTCCGCCCCTTTGACCAGCCCACTCACCCCGGACGACCATCTGGTCGGGCCGGGGTTCCTGTCGTGGTGGCGTGGTCGCGTTTCTTCAAGAGGCCGCCGTGTCGTCCTGCCTACCGTGGGGTCATGGAACTTGCAGCTGTGATGACCCGGGCCTCGGCCGCCGCCGTGGACGTCGTGCGGGGCGTCCGGCCGGGTGACTTCGCCGGACGCACTCCGTGCGAGGAGATGACCGTCGGCGCTCTCGTGAACCACCTGATCCTCTGGACCGCCGTACGGGGACACGCCGCCGGACTCAGGCAGTCACCGCCGGAACAGGTCGCGGAGGGGTACGACTTCACCGCGGAGCCGGACTGGGCCGAGAGATACGCCGAGCGGTCGGCGGCGGCCGCCGCCCTGTGGAGCGAGCCGCGGGCGTGGGCCGGTGAGACGGGTCTCACCGGCGGTGGCCTCATGCCCGCCCCCTTCGTCGGCGGAATCCTGCTGTGCGAGTGGCTGCTGCACGGCTGGGACCTGGCCGTGGCCACCGGTCAGGACCTGCGGGTGGACGACGATCTCGCCGCGGCGGTGTACGAGAACGTGGCCGCCAGGGCCGAGACGGCCCGACGGTACGGCGTGTTCGGCCCCGAGGTCGCGGTGCCCCGGGCCGCCCCGCTGTTCGACCGCGCCCTGGGCCTGGCGGGCCGGGACCCCGCGTGGAAGCGCGGAACCTGACCGCGGGGCGGGCGGGACCACGCCGGTAACGTTGTCCCAACCGGTTCCCGTCGTCCGCCGCAATGGAGCACCAGCGTGAGCAACTCCCTGTTCGTGAAGATCTGTGGCCTGAAGACCGAGAGGGACGTCGACACGGCGGTCGAGGCGGGGGCCGACGCCATCGGGTTCGTGTTCTCGGAGAGCCCGCGCCGCATCGACGTCGCCACGGCCGCACGGCTGTGCCGACGGGTGCCGGAGGGCGTACTGACGGTGGGTGTCTTCCGCAGGGAGCCCGCGCACGAGGTACGGTCCGTGGCCGCCGACGCGGGAATCGGCGCCGTACAACTGCACGGGCCGGAGGACCGCGGGTACTACGACGAACTGGCCACGGGCGAGTGGACACTGATCCGGGCCGCGGCGTTCGGCGACCTGGTGCCGCGCTTCGGGGACATGGGCGAGGACATGCTCCTCCTCGACGCGCCCGTGCCGGGCTCCGGCGTCGCCTGGGACTGGAACAGCAAGCCGCTGGCCGGTTCGGGGGAGAAGTGGCTGCTCGCCGGCGGCCTCAGCCCGGACAACGTCCGGCACGCCGTCGACGCCACGGACCCGTGGGGTGTCGACGTGTCCAGCGGGGTGGAGCAGAGCCGGGGGGTCAAGGACCCCGCCCTGATCAAGGCGTTCGTGAAGGCCGCCCGCGCACGGTCCTGACGCCGCTCAGCCCGAACCGCGGGACGTCTGGCCCGCCGAGCGGCGGTACTCGGCGTTGATGCGCTGAGCCTCCTCGAGCTGGTCCTCGAGGATGACGATGCGGCAGGCGGCCTCGATCGGCGTGCCCCGGTCGACGAGCTCGCGGGCACGGGCGGCGATCCGCAACTGGTACCGGGAGTAGCGGCGATGGCCGCCCTCGGAGCGGAGCGGTGTGATCAGACGGGCCTCACCGATGGCTCGGAGGAAGCCCGGCGTGGTGCCGAGCATCTCGGCGGCCCGGCCCATCGTGTACGCGGGATAGTCGTCATCGTCCAGACGACCGCTGAGCGGAGTATCTGCTGTCATGTCACCTCGTCGAACCAACGCGTCGAGGGGCCCTGGCGCCGTACGGCACCAGGGCCCCGAAGGAAATTGAACACCATCTGTCGGCCCTACTGCTGTGCCGACCTACTGGATCCGCCGCCCGGCCCAGAAGGGCGGGACTGCGGGGATCGCGGCTGCCTGACCGGGGACCACCTTCCAATCCGGGGTCTTGCGGTACCCGTCCCGAGCACGCTCGGTCCGGGCGATCCTGATGGCGTCTGCTCCTCCGTCCTTCCTCCTACCAGGCAGTTCGTGTCTGCCGGGCTTCGCTGAACCATGTCTACGGGAGAAACGCTACCTGGGGCATCGGCCAATGTCTACTCCCTCAAAAGTAGATTTCGGCGCAGGGGGGTGCCAGGTATTCTGTGGTCCGTCCGGGGGCCGCGCAGCCCGCGCCGGCCGCCGCATAGAATCGGCTTTCATGCCGAACCCTGACGAGCTGCTCATCGCCATCTCCGCCATGGTGGAGTCGGAGCAGAGCAATCAGATGTCGCTGACCGTGGTCGTCGGAGGTGCCGTGATCACCGGCCGACTGGCACCCGAGGCCGTATGGCGTGAGCGGGTGTCGGAGGTGCTGAAGGACTCGGACCACCTGGGCCCGTTCGCCGACGTCTTCACCGCGGGCCGGGCGGAGCGCCGGCCCGAACCCGGCGAGACGCCCACGCATCTGCACTTCCATCTGGCCCGGATCCTGCAGGGCACCGTCGGGATCCCCGACACGGGCGGAATGTACCGGGTCGCGATCAAGGACGTCAGTGCCTGGACCGTGGGCGACTTCAGCTACTCCGACCAGTGAGAACAGCAGTGAGGGCCCTGCCGACGTCGGTCGGCGGGGCCCTCACTGTGTCGTCCTGAGGCGGCTTGCGCCCGTCCTCACGCCTCCTGGTGCTCGGGGGTGCCGAGCAGCGCGGAGGCGGTCTGGAGCGGGCTGAGGACCGGTGCCACGGGCACGGCCTCGGGGTGCTCGTGACAGGTGAAGCCGAGGCGGGCCATCGCGCGGGTGACCTCACCGGCGGAGAAGTCGCGGCGGTCCTGACGGGTGAGGATCTCGCCCACCTGCTTGACGGGGTACCGGCGGCGGCCGATGGTCACGGACTCACCCGTGACGAGTTCGGGCTTGATGCCCTTCATCGAGTCCAGGACCCCCATCTTCGTGAGGTCGAAGGGGTAGCGGGCGATGACACAGCGCATGATGCCTCACAGGGAGAAGGGGAACGGGCTGACCGCGTGTCCGCCGAGGACGTCCCGCAGCCGGATCCGGTCCGTGTACGTGGAGCCGGCCCGGAGGCGGGCGAGCTGGGCCCGGGTGATCGAGCCGGTGCTCTCGTCGTCCCCGTCGCACACGAGCAGATACTGGACACGGGCGCCGGCCATGACCGACAGCGCCACTTCGACCGTCATGTCGTCACAGACCCGCGGCCCGGACACGTCCACGTCGACCACAGTAGTGGCGTCGGGAACCGCAGAGTGCCGCTGCATCTGAACCGATGTCAAAGAGTGCCTCCTGCGAGATGGCGGACAGGGTGGACAGGGACAGAGACCGGTGAGCGGGGGACGGCACGCCGCATGGGCGTGCCGTCCCCCGAGTCACCGTACGAACGCCGGACAGGTCCTAGGCCGCCGAGCCGTAGGAGGTCCTGCGGCTCGCGGTGCGGCGTCCGGCCTCGCCGGCGGACCGGCTCTGACCGCCCTGGCCGCCACGGCTCTGGCCGCCACGGCCCTGTCCGCCCTGGGTACCGCTCTGGCCGCCCTGCGCGCTGCCACGGCCACGACGGCCCCGGGAGGAGGACGAGGACGCGGAGCGGCGGGGGCGTTCCACCACCGGGTTGGTGATGACCACCGGGATGCCGGACGGAGCCTGGGCGCCGGTGATACGGCTCAGCTCCTCCTCGCCCGAACGCACCGGGGTCACCGTGGCGTTGATGCCGGCCGACATCATCAGCCGGGTCATGTCGCGACGCTGATCGGGCGTCACCAGGGTGACGACGCTGCCGGACTCGCCCGCACGGGCGGTGCGGCCGCCGCGGTGCAGGTAGTCCTTGGGGTCGGTGGGCGGGTCCACGTTCACGACCAGGTCGAGGTTGTCGACGTGGATGCCGCGGGCCGCCACGTTGGTCGCCACCAGCACCGTCACATGCCCGTCCTTGAACTGGGCGAGCGTACGGGTGCGCTGCGGCTGGGACTTGCCGCCGTGCAGGGCCCCGGCGCGGACGCCGCTGCTCAGCAGGTGCTTGGTCAGCCGGTCCACCGCGTGCTTGGTGTCCAGGAACATGATCACGCGACCTTCGCGGGCCGCGATCTCGGTGGTCGTCCGCTGCTTGTCCGTGCCGTGGACGTGGAGCACGTGGTGCTCCATCGTGGTGACCGCGCCCTGGGACGGGTCGACGGAGTGCACCACCGGGTCGGTCAGGTAGCGGCGGACCAGCAGGTCCACGTTGCGGTCCAGGGTTGCCGAGAAGAGCATCCGCTGGCCGTCGGCGCGCACCTGGTCGAGCAGGGCGGTGACCTGGGGCATGAAGCCCATGTCCGTCATCTGGTCGGCCTCGTCGAGGACCGTGATGTCGACGTCGTCCAGTCGGCAGTCGCCGCGGTCGATCAGGTCCTTGAGCCGGCCGGGCGTCGCCACGACGACCTCGGCGCCGCCGCGCAGCGCGCCGGCCTGCCGGCCGATCGACATTCCGCCGACCACGGTGGCCAGCCGCAGCTTCACTGCGCGGGCGTACGGGGTGAGCGCGTCGGTGACCTGCTGGGCGAGCTCGCGGGTGGGCACGAGGACCAGGGCGAGCGGCTGCCGGGGCTGGGCGGTGCGACCCGCCGTGCGGGCCAGCAGCGCCAGGCCGAAGGCGAGGGTCTTGCCCGAACCGGTGCGGCCACGGCCGAGGACGTCACGGCCGGCGAGCGAGTTCGGCAGCGTCGCGGCCTGGATCGGGAACGGTACGGTCACGCCCTCGTGGCCCAGTGCGGCCAACAGCTTCTCCGGCATGTCGAGTTCGGCGAACGCCTCGACGGCGGGCAGGGCGGGGGTGACGGTCTTCGGCAGGGCGAACTCGCCCTGCACTGCGGTCTGTCGACCGCCGCGGCCGGGATTGCCGCGCTTCTTGGAGGCCGAACCCGAGGACATGCCTCCGGTGCGGGTACGGGCGAAGCGGTCGTTTGTACGGGTGCGCGTGTGGGCGCGGTTCATAGGGAACCTTCCTTGATGCGGCACGTACCAAGGAATTCCCGCAGCAGGTGAGCAGCGCAGAGAATTGCAAGAACGAGCCGAATGTGAATTCCAACCGATATGGTCGAGCAATGGATATCGGGAATTCGATATCCGGTTTCGGGCGCGGTATCTCTACGTGGCGCCCGGGAACGCAGCGAGCTGGGGCCCGCACCCCAAGGTGCGGGCCCCAGCTGCGAAATCAGCGTCTGATTCAGTGTCAGGCGGTGACGATGTTCTCGGCCGTCGGGCCCTTCTGGCCCTGAGCGATGTCGAAGGACACCTTCTGACCCTCCTGAAGCTCACGGAAGCCCTGGGCGGCGATGTTCGAGTAGTGGGCGAAGACGTCGGGGCCGCCGCCGTCCTGCTCGATGAAGCCGAAGCCCTTTTCCGCGTTGAACCACTTCACGGTGCCAGTAGCCATGATGTTCTCCTTTGGGACGGTGTTCGGAGTTCGCCGTGTGCGGACTCCGGTCGCCGTGATGATCAGCCCGTCGGAAAAAACCTTCTGGCAACCACACCTGCAACTGAGATCGACAGTAGCAGGTCGCGATCGGCCGTGCACGGTCGATGATTTCGCCTGGTCGGCCGTTGCGGGAATACTCATCGCGCGTCGCGTCGATTTCTCACTTCACGGCCACAGATATTGCTCTCGTGGTCAGCGAATCGGCCGTCGGCGGACCCGTCGGGCCCCTCGTGCCGTGATGAAGACCACATCGGCCACGAACAGCACGATGCCGATGGCCAGCAGGTATCCCAGACCGTCCGCCGCGGCGCCGATGATGCCCAGCGCGACGGCCACGAGGACGAGCAACAGGAAGATCACCATCGACTCGTACACCTCCGGTGCCGCGGCTGAGGGGTCAGCGGCGCGCGAGTTGGCGTTCGCCGTTGAGGCCGGGCCGGTAGGTCATGCCGTAGTGCTGGAAGATCGCTTCCTCCTGCTCGGCGGGCAGTACGTCGTCCGTCCCGATGGAAGGGGCCTTCCGCACCTCCCCCTTGGGGTGGGAGACCTTGACGTAGCCGGGGCCGAGGACCGCCTCGTCGAGCGGGACGAAGACCAGTCGCCGGCGGGACGGGAGTCCGGTGCGGACCGTGACCACGGCCGGTTCGTCGGTGGTGGTGTCCACGTAGACCGCTTCGAGCATGCCGATCCTGTGGCCCTTCGGGTCGACCACGTCATGGTTGCGCCACTCGCGGATGTCGGCTGAACGGATCATGCCTGCTCCCTGTGTGCTGGCCCACTTGTCATCGTAGGACCGGCGCCCCTTTCCGGCATCACCCGCGCACGGCCTCCGCGCAGATGGCCCCTCAGCCCAGCCGGACCGGCAGTTCGGCCAGGCCCCGCAGCAGTGTGCTGGTCCGCCAGGTGAGTGTCGCCGGATCGGCGGCGAGGGTGAGGGAGGGGCGGTGTGCCAGGAGCAGGCGTACGGCGGTCTCGGCTTCCAGGCGGGCCAACGGGGCGCCGAGGCAGTGGTGGAGGCCGTGGCCGAAGCCGAGGTGGCCCTGTACGCGCCGGGTGATGTCGAAGCGGTCGGGGTCGGGAAAGTGCAGCGGATCGCGGGAGGCCGCGGCGAGGGAGACCAGGACCGCGTCGCCGGTGCTGATGCGGGTGCCCGCGAGGTCCAGGGGCTCGGTGGCGAACCGGAACGCCGTGGCGTGGACCGGTGAGGTGTGGCGCAGCGACTCCTCGACGGCGCGGCCGGTCAGTCCGGGGTCGGCGCGGAGCAGGCCGAGCTGGTCCGGGTGGGTGAGCAGGCCGTGGAGGGTGCCGGAGATCAGGTTGACCGTCGTCTCATGGCCGGCGACGAGGATGAGGAAGGCCATGCCGAGGAGTTCCTCGCCGGTGAGGGGCGCCCCGTCCGCTGTCGTGCCGTCGGCGGCCACCGGCTCGCGGGACGCCGCGGCCAGATCGCTGAGCAGCGTGCCGTCCGGAGTGTCCGCCTTGCGGTCGATCAGCTCGGTGAGACAGCCGGCCAGCGCGCCCGCGGCCGAGGTCGCCGTCTCCTGAGATGTGGGCATGACCAGCTCGTTCGACCAGGTGTGGAAGGCGGCACGGTCCGCCGCGGGGACACCGAGGAGATCGCAGATCACCGTCACCGGCAGCGGGAGCGCGTATCGGCTCACCAGGTCCGCGGTCCCCCGCGCGGGCAGCTCGGCGAGCAGGTCACGGGCGGTGTCCCCGATCCGCGGGCGCAGCGCGGCGACCCGGGCGGGCGCGAAGTGGCCGGCCACCAGGCGGCGCAGCCGGGTGTGCTGCGGGGGATCGCTCTGGAGCATGTTGCGGCCGAGGGCGTGGCCGCCGTCGGTCCGCCAGGACGAGGAGTGCCGGATGTCGTTGCGCAGGCGGGGGTCGGTCAGCGCGGCACGTGCCGCGTCGCGGGTCACGACCAGCCAGCACTCTCCGCTTCCCGGGACGAGCACGCGGTGTACGGGGCCCTCGGCGCGCAGGGCCGCATAGAGGGGATACGGGTCACGCGTCAGGTCGTGGCCCTCGGGGGCCAGTTCCTCCAGGGTGGGGGCCTGCATGACATCGCCTTTCGTCGGGGGCCGTCGGTTCGCTATCGCTCGCTCCGACGGCCGTGCCACACGTCGGCCACGGTGTCCGCGAGTGCGGTGGCCTGGGCGTGCCCGGCGAGGGCGGCGTCCAGGCGGCGGGAGTCGGCGGTCAGGTCGCGGCCCATGGCCCGGCGGGAGGCACGGTCCGGCGCCAGGAGCGTGACGGCGACCCCCTCGGCGGCGAGTGCGGCGGCCTCCTGCCGCGCGTGGGGGTGCGGTCCGACGGCGGACGGAATCGGTGCCACGGCCACCACCCGCCGACAGCCCCGGGCCAGGTGCAGGTTGGTGGTGGAGCGACTGCCCCCGTCCATCCAGCGGCGACCGGCAGCCGCGACGGGCGGCCAGACCAGGGGCACCGCGCAGCTGGCGGCGACCGCCTCGGCCAGGGTGAGCGTCGAGTCCGGGCCGAAAGCCTCCACCTGCCCGGTGCGGGCGTCGACCGAGGCGATCCGCAGGTCGCGCGCGGGCCAGTGCGAGGCCCCGCGCAGCAACGGCCGGAGGACTTCCGGCAGGCCGGGTCCGGGGGCGGGCCGGGCGGCCAGGGCGGCGCGGCCGAGACGGCGTACGGAGCGGTCGGGGTCGCGGGAGCCGAGCGCCGCCCACAGGAAGCGGAGGGTCTGGGCCGCGGTGACGCTCATGACCAGCCGGTCGGCGCCGGTGAGTTGACGCTCGTACATCTCGCGCGGCGGCTCCCCGCAAGCGAGCCGGGAGCCGAATATCGCGCCGGCCGAGGTGCCGATGACGACGTCGGCCCGGTCCAGGTCGACGCCGGCGTCCGTGAGCCCGGCGAGCACGCCGGTCATCCAGGCGCCGCCGACGGGGCCGCCACCGCCGAGTACGAGTGCCGTGCCGCCCGTGCCGCTCATGTCCTGCCCTCCGCACTTAAAATGGGGAGTACTCCCTGTTTCGAGTTCAGACGATAACATCGACACCGGGGAGTGCTCCCCACTTCCGGGATTCCTGGCCCCATGGGTTCCTCACTTTGTGCGGAGGGATGATGACCGTCGAAGGACACCGCGCGACGCCCCCACGGCGACGCGACGCGCGGCGCAGCTGGGAACTCCTGGTGGCCGCGGCACACGAGGTGTTCGCCGAGCAGGGACTCGAAGCGCCGCTGGACGTGATCGCCCGCCGGGCGGGCGTCGGAAACGCGACGCTCTATCGGCACTTCCCCACCCGCGCCGCCCTCATCGACGCCGCCTTCCATGACCTGCTGACCGACACGATGACCGCGGGCGAGCGGGCCCGGACCGCGTCGGACGCGTGGGAGGGCCTGAACGCCTACCTCCGGGCCGTCTTCACCACGCTGGCCGCCGACCGCGGCACCAACGACCTCATGACCACCCGGCTGGAGGGCGTGGACGCGCTGCAGGCCGTGCACGTCCACAACCGGGAGACGGTGGAGCTCCTGCTGCGGCGCGGCCGCGACGAGGGCACGGTCCGGCCCGACGTCACCGTCGAGGACGTCCTGTTCGCCCTCGCGGCCCTCGGCCGCGCCGTTCCGGCCCTGGCGACCGCGACGACCTCCGACGCCTGGCGTCGCCCCCTGGCCCTGCTCCTCGCCGGTCTGCAGACCTCGCCGACGGCCTCACGGCCCCTTCCCGGTCCGGCCCTCACCCCTGACCAACTCGGTGATGTTCTTCAGGAGCTGGGCCCGCATCGCAACAGCAGGTAAGTGCAGACAACAGCAGAAAGCCCCCAGGCCGACGGCCTGGGGGCTTCTCCTGCTGCTACTTCTGCGGGGACGGGGACGCCGTCGCCGCGTCCGAGGGCTTGCCCGGCAGCGGCTCGAAGGCCAGGGCGTCCCAGGCGATCGAGTCGTCACCGGTGCCGTCGGCCGTGTCCGAGCTCAGGGAGACGCTCGGGGTGCCGTGGAACTCGTACGCGTCCAGGGAGACCCAGGCGTTCTTGCCGCCGGTGTCCTGGGAGATCGTTTTGTCCACGACCGTGCCGTCACCGAGGTCGATGCGGTAGGTCGCCTGACCGGTGTCGGCCTCGTGGTCGGGCAGGTGGACCATGACCCGCGCCCAGCCCTTGATCGACCGGTCGGGCGTCCAGGTGCCGGTGACGACCGAGTCGGTGAAGGTCGGCACCCGGGTGTGGGTGAACCAGAAGTGACCGCCGAAGCCGGAACCGAGCTGATGGAAGTCGATCTTCGACGGGTAGACGGTCGCGCCGTTCTGCACCGCGGAGCCGAAGGTGAACGTCAGGGTGCCCCGGCTGGTCCAGTTCTTCTGGTCGGCGCAGGGGTTGGTGCCGCCCACCCGGAACTTCACCGTGTTCGGCACGTCGTCGACGATCAGCGCGTTCGCCGGGAGGGTCGACGTGCAGGACGCCGGACGGGGTGACGTGGCCTTCGGTTCGGGGTCGGTCGCCTGGTAGGCCAGGACCTCGGTGCCGCACGTGGTGGTGCAGTCCGTCCAGGTCGACGACTCGTGCCACCAGCACTTGAAGTCGTCGCGCTGGCAGGGGCCTTCGGGCTGGCTCGAGCCCTCGACCTTGTGCGGCTTGGAGGTGTCGCACTCGTTGCCGGCGGGCTTGCAGAAGGCGTCGTGCGGCGGTTCGGCGTCCGGCGCGCCGCCGGGCCAGTCGCCGACGGTGAAGGCCGCACCGGACGCGCCGGTCGCCGGGTCGGTCTTCTGCTGGGAGTACGCGGCCCAGCCCAGGACCCGCTCGGGGTAGGTCCACAGATTGGGGTTACGGGCGTCGTCGTAGCCGGAGGACAGGAACATCTTCCGGTCCGGCGGGTAGAGGCCGTTGGCAGGGTTGTTGAACCAGCCCAGGCCCCAGGGGGCGGTGGCGTCCGACGTGCTCGGCTCGTTGAAGCCGCTGTTGTACGCCCACAGGGCGTACCACCAGTTCTCCAGATACCGCGGGTCACCGCCGTTGGCGAGGATGCCGTGCGTGTACAGCTGGTTCCACTTGCCCTGGAGGATCTGCAGACCGGCGGCGATGTTGGCCGCGTAGTCGACGGTGATCGCCTTCTGCTGCTCGGCGGTGTAGGTGGTGTCCGAGCGGGCCATCCCGCTGGTCACCTGGGTGATGCCGTAACCGCAGTCCACAGCCGACCAGTCGACGGTGTGGACGCTGCCGCCGTTGCCGTAGTAGCCGCCCTGGACGAAGTTGCCGCTCTCGCCGGCGGCCGCCCGGGAGGTGGCCTGTACGAGGTTGGACTCCTGGGTGAGCACGCCGAGCATGATCTGCGCGGGCACCCGGCCGCCGCCCTTGAGTTCGACGGGCGGGAACATCCCCTGGGGGGTGTACGACGAGAGGTCGGTGCCGTTCCATCCGCTGCGGCGGCGGACGTCGAGCTTGCCCTGTACGGCGAGGTCCGTCGCCCATTCGACCATGGCCGGTGACGGCTGGAGCGTCTGGAGGCCGGGGTCGTTGCGGGTGACGGCGCAGGTACGGTCCGGGTCGGTGGTGGTGTGCTCCGGGTCGTCGTCGACGCTGTCGAGCCGCATGCCGGCCGAGGGGCTGCCGAGGCTGTTCGTGCGCATGCCGGCGGACGCACTGTCGAGGCTGTCGGTGTGCATCCCGGCCGACGGGCTCTCGCCGCTGACCGCGGTGGTGAGGGCGGCCAGGGCCGGGGACTGCTCGCTGCCCCGGCCCTCCTGGGGGGCCTTGGGCTTCACCCGGAAGTCGAAGGTGGCGCCGGTGCCCGGAGCCAGGGCGTTGATGCCGACCGGCTGGGCGGTGCCCGCGGCGAGGGCCCTGCCGACGCCCTTGCCGCCGGCCGCCTCCGCGCCGTTGCCGACACCGGTCAGGGCGAGAGCGCCGGTGGTGGACACCTCGGACGCGGCCGGGACGTCGAGGACCTTCCAGCCCTTCGGCCAGCTCTGGGGAGCGTTCTCCGACGAACTCCCGGGCGAGTCCTGCGGCGAGTCCTTCGCGGAGTTCTCCGGGAGTGCGGAGCCCCGGATGTCGTCCTGGGCGTCCGTCCCGGTGACGAAGACCCGGCCGCCGGTGCCGTGCACCGCCAGCGAGCCGAGCGCGCCGGAGCCGAGCAGCCGGTCGGAGCCGCCCGCCGTGACCCGGCGGACCTGCACCTTCTTCCCGGCGGCCGGGGCCTGGTAGGCGAGGCCGCCGTGTGCGTCCGGCACCAGCCGGAAGGGTGTTCCCGCCGTACGGGCCAGGGTGTGGATGTCTCCCTCACGGTTCACCGAGACCACCGAGGTGCCGTTGGCCGCCGCGATGCCGGTGCCGAAGGGCACGGCGGAGGTCAGCTGGCCGGGGACGGTCTGCTGACGCGTCAGTTTCCCCTGCCGCGCGTCGACGGTGAGCAGTTGGGTGCCCTCGCCCTGCGGCCTGGAGAGCACGGCCTGCTCGCCGTCCCCGCAGCCGGGGTTGAAGTAGGCGAGGGAGACCAGTTGCGGCAGCTTGGTCACGGTGCCGTCGGCCAGGTCGACCACGGCCGCGAAGGCGCCCTGCTGGAAGCCCTGCTGATCGTTGATCGCCTGTCGGGGCGCGTAGACGACCACGGCACGGTCGCCCGACGCGGTCACACAGCTCTGCCCGATCCACTGGTCGGTGTCGATGCCCGGCTCGGACAGGGTGGCCGCGGTGCGCCAGGCGTAGGCGTGCGCGGCGTCGGCGACCAGTACGTGCAGTCCGGTGCCGTCTCCGTCGTACGTGACGATGCGGTCGTCGGACTGCCGCCATCCCGAGGGCAGTTCGGAGGTGTCGGTCACCCGGTCCGGCGGTGGCGTGGTGCCGGTCGGGGAGGAGGGGTCGGTGAAGGCCGCCGACGCCAGCGGGGCGACGAGCGCCATCGCCACTACGGATGTCGCGCCGGCCGCGAGTATTCGGCCGCGTCGGCTCTTCGGCACCCGCCAGCGGTGCCTTCCTCCTGCATTTTCACGAGAAGTGCGCAAGGCATTCCGTCCGGGTTCACTTGTCAAGGTCTGGTACCGGCTTCGATGGTTCCCCCGGGCCGGTGAAGCGGAAGCTATCAGTCCATATGGCGCCAGTTGACGCCCGAGGACCCCTACCGGGGGGTATCCACGAAACATCCACGAGAGGTGAAGAAGTCTTCATCTCCCGCCTTCCGGCGCCCAGTTGGCGCTGCTTCTCCCGCCGTCCGGATCGTCCGTACGGCCGATCCGCCGGGTGCCGACCGCGGCCTACGATGCGGTCCAGTTCACTCAAGCGAATCCGAAGGATCAGCGAACGTGTCGTCGAAGAACAGTCGTCTCAGGGTCGCTCTCGTGGCCCTCGTCGTGGCCGTGGCCGGTCTGGCCGCGGCCGGCCCCGCCGCCGCGGTCGCCCAACAGGCCCCCGCGGCCGTGTCCACGGCCCTGCCCGAGCAGGCGCCCGCCATACTCACCGGCTTCGTGGACCTGCCCACGAGCCCCCTCCCGGCCGACAGCCGCAAGCACAGGTTCACGGTCACCTACCGCAACGACTCCTCGGTGGACCAGACCGTCGCCCCGCAGCTCCTGGTGGAATCACCGGACGCGGGCCCCTTCCTGAACCCCTCGGACGTCAAGGCCGAGCGCCGCACCGCGACCGGCTGCTGGGAAGCCGTCCAGCTCGGCAGCCAGACCGGCACCCTGTACACCGACCTCTCGACCGCACAGCGCCCGCTGCACGCGGGCGACACCCTCACCGAGCAGTACCGCCTCACCGTCCTCGACCCGGACGCCCAGGGCACGGTGCAGCCGCGGGTGGCCCTGTACGGCTGAGCCTGACGACTGATCACCTCCGCACATGACGAGAAGGCCCGGGTCTCGGACCCGGGCCTTCATGCGTGCTTCAGGACGTGCCCGTCGGAGACCGGGCCGCCGCCGCGGGCCTCGTCCGCCGCCCGCGGGGCACTCAGCCGGGAACGTGGGGACTCCACTCGTCCCGCCTCCACTCGGAGTCACCGAGCGGATAGTTGTACGCGGGCCGCCCCACGTTGCCGCTCGTGCGGAAGGGGTTGCCCCGGTCGTCGATGCGCAGGGTGCCCTGCTTGCCGCCGCTGGACCATTCCAGCTCCAGGTACCAGCTCACGTTGTGCGCCCGCGCGTCCGCGAAGAGGTGGAAGACCTCGGGATCGGACTCACTCACCTTGTACGGGAAGTCCCGCTGCCCGGCCTTGGGGGAGACCGCGGGCCGCCCGGCGTCGAGGTCCACACCGAACGCCGCCGTGTCCACGCCGCCACCGCACCCGACGCCCATCGCGAAGTCGTTCCAGGAGAGCGGCGCGCTCTTCTCCACCACCCGCACGTGCAGTTCATCCAGGACGACGGTGGCCTTCCCGGTGCCCTGCACGGTCACCGCGAGCATCTGCCGCCCGCCGGCGACCCCGCCGAGCGCGGTGACCCATCCGCGCGCGTCGGGTTCGCCCGGCGGCGGAGGCACCTGTTCGGGCTCCTTGTCGACGAGGTAGTGCTGGCTGCACGGCCCTTCCCACTTGTACGGATCGACCGCGACGGCGGGCGCGGTGGCCCCGTCCTCGGCACCGCCCCCCTGCGCCGCCCCGGCCGCCGCACCGCTCCGGGAGGCGGAGGCAGAGGCGGAGGCGGAAGCCGTGGGACTGCCGCTGCGCGAGGCGGACGGCGAGGCCGACCTGTCCTTCCTGCCCGCCGACGCGGAAGGGGCGGGACTGTCGTCGACGGACTCGGAGGCGGAGCCCACGGACTTCTTCCCGCCCTGGTCGTCGTCGCCCGTGCCGGGCACGAGCTGCGCCACGAGCGCGGCCGACACGAGGGCGGCCACCACCGCGGCACCGACCAGGACGGCGGTACGCCGCCGCCGCGCCACGGGCGTCTTGGCCGGAGCCCGCAGCTCGACCTCGGGCACGGCCTCGTCCGCCGCCGCCGGGGTCTCGTCCTCCGCCGCCGTCGGCACCGTCCCCCGCGGCGGCTGCTCCTCCGCAGCGGCCCCCTCCGCCTTCTGCCCTCGCCGGGCATCCGCGAGCACCCACCGCCGGTGCAGCTCCACCAGCTCCTCGGGTGTCGCCTTGCAGACCCGCGCGAACCGCTCCACGGGCGCGTAGTCCGTCGGTACGGCGTCCCCGTTGACGTACCGGTGGAGCGTGGACGCACTCGTGTGCAGCCGCTTCCCGAGCACCCCGTAACTGAGCCCGGACCGCTCCTTCAACTGCCCCAACAGCGCCGAGAACTCGTCCCCCGCCACCGTTCCTCCCACTCCCCGCGTCCCGGGACCCCGTTCCAGGGGCAGGTCATTCCCCCAGGTCAGAGCCGTTACAAGCATTCCAGCGTCCCGTATGCCCCGGCAGCCGTGGCGGCCGGGACGGATCACCGCACAAGCTTGGGCCATCCAAGCACGCCGCTCCCGGCACCCGGTCGAGCGGCCCGCAACACCCGTACACACCAGGGGGATTCACTCATGTCCGCACGCACCACCCGCGTCCAGATGCTCGCCGCCGCGATCACCATCGCCACGCTCACCCTGACGGGGTGCAACAACGGAGAAGGCGTCCAGGACGAGGGGGCGTCGGCTGGCTCCGCGTCCACGTCGGCGCCGGCGGCCTCCAAGACGCCGTCGCCCAAGGCGAGCGGCGGAACGTCCACGGGGGCCGGACAGACCGACGCCGCGGGCTCGGCCGGCGGCGCCGGCGGTACGACGGGTTCCACGGGCACGTCGGGCACCGGGAGCTCGGGCTCCTCGGGCACCTCGGGTTCCCAGGGCACCGCGGGTTCCTCCGGTACCTCGGGTTCCTCCGGTACCTCGGGAACCTCGGGAACCTCGGGTTCGAAGGACTCGGCGTCCGTCCCCGTCGCCTGCTCCAGCACCGCCACCCGGACGACCGCCACGGTGGTCTCCCGTCCCCTGAACCACCTCCTCCTCACCGTCACCAACACCGGCTCGAAGAACTGCAACCTCACCGGATACCCCGTCGTCCGGTTCGGCGAGGCCCAGTCCGTCCCGCCGGCCTTCGAGGACTCCAAGCCGCAGGCGGTCGTCACCCTGGCCCCCGGCGAGTCCGGCTACGCGAGCGTCCTCCTCGCGGCCGCGGACGGCAGCGGCTCCAACGGCTACACCACCACGTCCCTCACGGTCTCCCTCGGCAACGGCGCGGGCAGCGCCCGCCCGTCCCTCCCCGCGAAGGGCGTGTACGTCGACGACTCGATCGGCGTCTCGTACTGGCAGTCGACCATGGCCGACGCCCTGGCCTGGTGACACACCGGTGAGCCGGCATCCCGACTTCTTCGCCCGGTTCGCCCCGGTCGCCGCCGACGACGACCGGCTGCTCGCAGCGGCCCTGTGGGTGTACTGGGGCTTCGCGTTCGACGACGCCCGCTGCGACAGCGGGCCGCTGAGCAGTCGCCCCGCGCAGTTCAACGCGCTGGCCGGTCAGGTGCAGCGGGCCTGCGAGGCGCACTCGGCGCGGGGCGAGGACCGCTTCGTCGCCGCCCTGCAGGACATCGTGGGCCGCTTCCGCTCGTTCGCGCCGCCCACCCAGGTGTGCCGCTCGCTGCCAGCCCCGCATGTTGAGGGCGGCCGCGAAGTACCGCAGGTTCTCCAGCACGGTCAGGTCCGCGTACACCGACGGGGCCTGGGTGACGTAGCCGACGCGGGTACGCAACGGCCAGGCGCCCGCGGAGTGGCCGAGGACCTGGACGTGGCCGGCGGCGGCCTGCCGGACGCCGACCACACAGCGCAGCAGCGTGGTCTTGCCGCAGCCGCTCGGGCCGAGCAGGCCGACGATGCAGCCCCTGGGGATGGTGAACGTGATGTTCCGCAGGACCGGGTGGGCGCCGCGCGTCACCCGCAGTCCGTAGGCGGCGACGGCCGGGAGGTCACTCGGAAGGGCTGTGCTGTGCTCGGTGTCCTGCACGGCTCCACTGTGTTTCGTCGGGAGAGGGACTGCTGTGGGAGGCCACGGGCGGCCGGGAGGGTCGGGCGAGGCCGCCGACAGGACAACGGCACGGCCCGGCGCGAAGTCACGGGGCCTGCCCCGCCCCGGACGGCGGTCCGGCCCGGTGGTGGGGCGGCGGCGGGGACGTCAGGATTCGCGCCGGGTCATGGCCTGGGCGATGTCGTGGAGTTGCCGGTAGGCGTCCGCCGTCGGCTGCGCGAACGACAGCGAGCGCAGGGCGGCCGTCATCTGGCGCCGTGCTTCCTGCTCGGCGGTGTCCCGGCCGCCCGCCTCCTCCACCAGGCGGAGTGCCACCTCGACGTCCTGCTCGTCCAGGGGGCTGGTCGAGCGGTACAGGTCCCGCAGACGCTCCGAGGCCGCGCCGGTGCCGGCCAGGGCCGCCACGACGGGCAGCGACTTCTTCCGCGCGGCCAGGTCCGCGCCCACCGGCTTGCCGCTCCGGGACGTCCGGCCCCAGATGCCCAGGACGTCGTCCGCGCACTGGAAGGCGACGCCCAGCCGCCTCCCGAACTCCCGCAGCCCGCGCACCCGGGCGGCGTCCGCCCCGGCGAGCACTCCGCCCAGTGCGCAGGCGCAGCCCATCAGCGCGCCCGTCTTTCCCTCCGCCATGGCCAGGTACTGCGCGACCGACACCTCGTGTCTCTTCTCGAACGCCACATCGAGGCTCTGGCCCTGCATCAACTCGTGGAGCGCCGCGACGAGTTCCTGCACCGCCGAGCCGGCCCGCCGGGGCGGCGCGGCGGCCAGGGCGCGCATCGCCATCACCAGCAGTGCGTCGCCGGTGAGCACCGCGGCCGGCGTGCCGAACAGGGACCAGACGGCCGGCCGGTGCCGGCGCAGCGCGTCACCGTCGATGACGTCGTCGTGGATCAGCGTGAAGTCGTGCACCAACTCCACCGCCACCGCGCCCGGCACGGCGATCGACGGGGGCCCGCCCACCGCGACCGCCGACAGCAGCGTCAGTGCGGGACGCACCGACTTGCCCCGCCCGGCGGACGAGGCCGGCGTGGCCGTACCGTCCGCCTCGCACCAGCCCCGGTGGTATCGCGCGACTCGGCTCTCCGCCGCGGGCAGCGCCTCGACTGCCGTCCGCAGGGCCGGGAACAGCAGATCGTCGACCCAGCCGAGTCGCGGAAACGTGTGCACCGGGGCCGGGTCGGTGATCTGCGGCATGCACTGCTCCTCACAACGGCAAGGACATGGGGGAGGGCGCACAGATATGCGCCGGATGTCCCGCCAGTCAATCGGTTGCCGCGCCGCGCCGGAAACCTCGGCGCACCCACCGGCGTAAGGAGATCACTGAAGCAGCCCAGCCCTACGACGATGCATCCAGCCGACAATCAGGCCGCCTCCGTCGGGGTCAGCCCGGCCGCAGGACGACGGCCTGGCCGCCCGCGGCGGCCATGACCACGTCCAGCGTGGTCGCCGAGGTGACGGTCTCGGTACGGACCACGACCGGCGTCCGGTACGGGGCGGTGCCCGGCGTGCCGTCGGCGTACACGGTCGCCGTGTAGGTGCCCTCGTCCAGGAACGACAGCGGGAGCGACAGCGTCCGGGCCGTTTCGTCGGTCATCGCCCCGAGGTACCAGGTGGAGCCGTTGCGGCGGGCGACGGCCACGTACTCGCCGATCGACCCGGCCAGGGTCCTGCTCTCGTCCCAGGTGGTGGGGACGGAGTTGAACCAGGGAAGTCCGGGCCAGGCCGCCGGGTTGGCGTACTTGGACGGCTTGTCGTACCAGAAGAGGAAGTTGAGCGGCTGGTAGTAGACGGCGGCCATCGCCATCTGGTGGGCGTTGGTCGTCTTGTTGCGCGACTGGCCGTAGCAGATGGTGTAGTCGATCGGGCCGCCGATGTTGCGGGTGAAGGGCAGGGTCACGTTGTGGGTGGCGGTGGGGAACTGCTCGTTGCCCCGGACGCCTTCCAGGCTGATGTAGTTCGGGTACGTGCGCTCGTAGCCGAACGGCCGGACGTCGTCGTGCATGTCGATCAGCAGCCGGTACTTCGCGGCTGTCGCGGCCCAGCCGGTGATCTGGTTGGTCATCGCCTGGGTGCCCTCGTTGATGAAGCCGAGCTTGATTCCGGCGACGCCCCAGCTCTTGTAGAGGCCGAACAGCGCGTCCGCGTCGGACAGCGCGATCCGGTTGACGTAGAGGAAGACGCCGATGCCCTTGCCGGTGGCGTACGAGATGACCGAGGGCAGGTCGATGGCGGCGATCGGGGTCGTCGCGTCGGTGGTGGTGAACTCGGGCCCGTACCAGCCGGCGTCGTACTCGATGTAGTCGATGCCGCGGGCCACGGCGAAGTCGACGCCCGCGAGGCCGGCGGCGGTGGACAGTTCGCAGCGGAAGACCTTGCCCGGCTTGATCCACGAGGTGTCGGTCAGGGCGGTGGGCGGGGCGAGATTGAGCACCAGCTCGGCGTTGTCGACCAGTTCGGCGTGCGTGGCCCCGATCACCACCGCGCGCCACGGCGTCGCGAAGGGGGTGCCGACCGTGGACGTCGTCTCCACCGGTCCGGTGCCGCGGGCGGTGTGCTCCATCAGGAAGGCCGACAGGGTGTCCGGCTGCCCGTCCACCGAACCGAGCATCAGGCGGGGGTAGTCCACCCGGGACGACTCACAGACGCAGGCGAGGAACCCGTTGGAGAGGGAGGCGGTCAACGGCAGGTCCGTCAACGGGCCCTGGTCCGTGCTCGGCGTTCCGGTGACCGGGATCGAGCCGGGAGCGACCGGGAGGTAGGCGTCCTCGTCACGGGCGCTGTAGACGGTGGTGCCGGCCGGGAAGGCGAAGGTCGTCAGCTCGTCGGCGATGGTGGCGGTGCCCTCGTCGAGCAGGAGATAGCGGAGGGCGACGCCGGTCCGGTAGGCACGGACCTGGACACCGAAACGGATGCCCGAGGCAGTGTCCCGGAGGTGCCGGCGCTGCTCCTGGTAGAGGTCGGTGACGGTCGCGTTGCGCCCGTACACCGGCGACCAGGTGTCGTGGACGGTCCGGTACCGGTTCCCGGTCACCGTCACGCCGCCGCCGCCGAGGACGGTTCCGTCGCTCAGCCTGAGCCCGAGGGCCGAGGTGTCGATGACGGTCGTGCCGTTGCGCTTGGCGGACCACCGCAGTGCCCCGTCCACCAGCGACAGGGTGATGGACGTGCCGCCCATGCGCGCGGTCGCAACGACCGGGCCGGCCGGGGCGTCCGCCGCGTGGGCCGGCTGCGTGGTGCCGAGCCCCACCGCCGCCGTCCCGGCGGTGACGACCGCGCCCTTGAGCACGCCCCGGCGTGACAGCGCGGGCTCTCCCGGGTCTCCTGCAGTTCTCATCGTGAAGGGACCTCTCCTTCGAGGATCGCGTCGATACGCGCTCGCAGGCGGACGGAATTTTGGTAGTAACCGGTTACTGCCGTGGGGAACGTACGCGCCGGGGAATCTCGGGTCAAGGGTCCAGTCACCTGCGGCCCGCCAGAATATATGTATGGAATACAGTTAAAAAGGGTGATCTGTTCACAAACAGGGCAGGTGGAGCTCAACGAGAGCGAGATGAGCGGCCATGGAGCGGCGTATCGTCGACGACCGGAATGCGAGTCCCGCCCCGGACGACCTCCGGGGCGTGCTCACCGCGCGCGCCACCGTCGACGAACACGGCACCGTGACCGGCTGGAGCGAGGGCGCCGAGCAGCTGCTCGGGTACTCGTCGGCGCAGATCCTGGGCCGGCCGGCCGCCTCCCTGCTCGCCGGGGAGCCCACGGCGAGCGACCTCCCGTCCCCCTCCGAACTGCCGAGGTGGCTCGGCACGCTCGCGCTCCGGCACCGGGACGGCCACCGCGTCGAGGCCAGGGTCCTGGCCCATCACAGGGCGCCGGACGACGGGACACGCGACTGGCTCCTGGTCTCCGCCGTGCGCGGGTCGCAGCCCCACCCCGACGACGACGCACTCATGAGGCAGGGGCTCCTCCTGTCCCCGTTCTGCGCGACGTCGGTGCACGACACGGACCTGCGCATCCGCCGGTCGAACCGCGCCTCGCGCGGCGCACTGGGCCTGAGCGACGACGACCTGCGCGGACTGCGGCTGTCGGACGTGCTGGACGACCCCGTGGTCCCGGAGGTCGAGCGGCTGATGCGGCGAGCCCTGGAGACCGGCGAGCCGCAGTACCTGGAAAACCACGCGCGTGCCCCCGGCGAGACCCGTGAGCACGCCTGGTCGGTCCACATCTACCGCCTGGAGGGCCCGGACGGCCGCGTCCTGGGCGTGGCCTCCACCGGGCACGACATGACGGAGCAGTACTGGGCCCGCACCCGCCTGCAGCTGATCGCCGAGGCCGGCCGGCGCATCGGCAGCACCCTCGACGTGACGCGGACGGCACAGGAACTGGCGGACGTGGCGGTCCCCGACCTCGCCGACTTCATCAGCGTCGACATGCTGGCGTCCCTCATCGACCTGCATGAGGAGGGGCCAGTGGTACCGGCGGCGGCCGGTTCCCTCGCGCTGCGGCGCATCGCCCACCAGTCCGTGTTTCCGGGGAGCCCCGAGGCGGTCGTGGCGCCGGGCGACGTGGACCAGTACCCGGACGGCTCCCCGCCGGTGGAGAGCCTGCGGTCGGGACGCGCCGTGATGCGCCGGGTGACCGAGCCCGCGATCGCCGACTGGGTGGCCCAGGACCCGCTCCGGACCTCCCGGATCCGCGAGTTCGGCTTCCACTCGGTGATGGCGGTGCCCCTCTCGGCGCGCGGAACCACCCTGGGCGTCGCCGTCTTCGCCCGGCACCGGCACCCCGACCCGTTCCAAGGGGACGACCTGGTGCTCGCCGAGGAACTGGCGGCCCGGGCGGCCGTCTGCATCGACAACTCGCTGCGCTACACCCGCGAACGCGGCACGGCCGTCACCCTGCAGCGCAGCCTGCTGCCCCAGAGCCTGCCCGACCAGGCCGCCGTCGAGGTCGCCTCCCGCTACCTGCCGGCCGGCGCCCGGGCCGGAGTGGGCGGGGACTGGTTCGACGTCATCCCGCTGTCCGGATCCAGGGTGGCGCTGGTCGTGGGCGACGTGGTGGGCCACGGCATCCACGCCTCCGCCACCATGGGCCGGCTGCGTACCGCCGTACGCACCCTGGCCGACATCGATCTGCCCCCCGACGAACTGCTCACCCACCTCGACGACATGGTGGGCCGCCTGGCCACCGAGGCGGAAGGCACGGAGCGGCGGACCGCCGGGGACGCGGAAACCGCGGGAGACGTCGGAGCGACCTGTCTGTACGCCGTCTACGACCCCGTCTCCCGGCACTGCACGCTCGCCCGGGCCGGGCATCCGCCGCCGGCCGTGGTGAGCCCCGACGGGACCGTGGAACTGCTCGACCTTCCGGCGGGACCGCCCCTGGGCCTGGGCGGACTTCCCTTCGAGTCGGTCGAGATCGAACTCCAGGAAGGCAGCCTGCTCGCCCTCTACACCGACGGTCTGGTCGCCTCCCGCGACCACGACATCGACGCCGGCATCTCCCGGTTGTGCCTGACCCTCGCCGGTCCCGCCGCATCCCTGGACGTCCTGTGCGACACGGTACTGGGAGCCGTACTCCCCGGACGCCCCACCGACGACGTCGCCCTCCTCGTCGCCCGCACCCGCGCACTGGACGCCGACCGGGTCGCCGCCTGGGAGGTCGCCCCCGACCCCTCCGCCGTCGCCGAGGCCCGCAAGAACGCCGTGGCCCGGCTGGAGGGCTGGGGACTGAACGATGCGGCCTTCATCACGGAACTGGTCGTCAGCGAACTGGTCACCAACGCCATCCGGCACGCCCAGCCGCCCATCCAGCTGCGCCTCATCCACGACACGAGCCTCATCTGCGAGGTCTCGGACGCCAGCAACACGGCACCCCACATGCGCCGTGCCCGCGCCTACGACGAAGGCGGCCGCGGCCTCCTCCTGGTCGCGCAGCTGACCCAGCGCTGGGGCACCCGCCCCACCTCCAGTGGCAAGACGATCTGGGCGGAACAGAGTATCGATCCCGTGCCGCGGCCTTTCGCCGACTGAACCCGGTGCCGACGTCCCGGAACTCACTCCGGCCGTCGGGTGTGCCGGTGCGGGCGCCGGCGCAGCGTGAGGACGCAGGCGAGCATGCCGAGGCCCCAGGCGATCAGCAGGGCGCCCCACAGCGGCATGGTCACCTCGGGGATGAGAAGGCGGATCTTCACACTCGTGCTGTTCTCGAAGATGAAGATCAGAGCGATCACGGTGATCAGAACGAACGGTATGAGGCGGCGGACGCCGGGGCGGGACAGAAACGGCGTGTGCGCCTTGTGGTCCGGGCCGGTCTGAGCCATGGGGTGCCTCTCCCTCGGGTTGCCCCCGCATCCAGCGTCCACTGTCAACACGTGACCCGCCACCGAAAGGGCCCTCTGATCGGGGCGAGCCCCTTCAGTGGTCCCTCCTCCGTGCTCCTTTTCAGCCACCTGTCACCACTGGTCCGGGCCGGGCAGCGCAAGGATTTCTGGAAGCCGCACCGCAACCAGAGTGGCTGAAAGTGTGTCTTTGGGTGCATGCTCCGTGCTCCGGGGCTGGTGAGTTTCCGGCAGCGCGTGCGGCCTTGGGGGGCTGGTATGAACACATGGGCAGTGCCCGGATACACCGAGTCACTGGAACTCGGGTCAGGGGCGAGCGGGCGGGTCATCCTCGCCGTGCACGAGGAGACCGGCGTCGAGGTCGCGGTGAAGTACCTCAGCGAGTCACTGCGCACCCGGCCGGGCTTCGTACGCGACTTCAGGGCGGAGGCGCGGCTGCTCGGCGGCCTGGAGAGCCCGTACGTCACCGGGCTGTACGAGTACGTCGAGAGCCCCGACGGCGCGGCCATCGTGATGGAGCTGGTGGACGGTGTCTCGCTGCGTGCCCTGCTGACCAGGCAGGGGCCGCTCGATCCCGAGGCCGCGCTCGTGGTCCTCAAGGGGTCGCTGCTCGGCCTGGCCGACGCGCACCGCGTCGGCGTGGTCCACCGCGACTACAAGCCGGCGAACGTCCTGGTCGTGCCGGACGGATCGTCCAAGCTGGTCGACTTCGGGATCGCGGTGGACGCCGGCACCAGCGTCGGCGTGGCGGGCACCCCCCACTACATGGCCCCGGAGCAGTGGACCGGCGCGCCCGCCTCTCCCGCCGCCGACGTGTACGCGGCCACGGCCACGTTCTTCGAGTGCCTGACGGGCCACAAGCCCTTCGCGGGCGACAATCTCGCCGAACTCGCGCTGCAGCACGTCGACGCGCCCGTCCCCGCCGAGGAGGCGCCCGAGGCGGTGCGGGAGCTGGTGCGGCGCGGTCTGGCCAAGGACCCGCGGGAACGGCCCACACACGCCGAGGCGTTCGTCACGGAGCTGGAGACGGCCGCCCGCACCGCCTACGGGCCCGACTGGGAGGAACGCGGCCGCGGCCGGCTCGCCGCGCTGGTGGCCCTGCTGCCGCTGCTGCTGCCCTCGGCCCGCAGCGCCCCGCGGACCACGACGGACACCGCCCGCACGGTCCTGAGCGGCGGACCGAACCCCGGCTGGGCGCGGTCGTGGCGTCCCGGCCGGCCGGGGATGCTGGTGGCCGGTGCGGCCCTGGTCGTGGCCGTCCTGCTCTCCTACGGCGTCCAGGACGCCCCGGGAGCGGATCCGCAGCAGGCGGGGCAGGCCCTGGCCACCACCAGTGCCCAGCCGGGCGTGGAGCCGGGGGAGCCGGCCTCTCCGGCCGCGTCGGACGACTCCTCCTCCCCGTCCCCGACGTCCTCCACCGTGTCCTCCAGCCCGTCGCCCTCGGACCTCGCGACGGCCGGCACCGATGAGCCCTCGGCGTCCGCCGCCACCACCGCTCCGGCCCCTGGAGCGACGACACCCGGCGCGACGGCCACCGAGGCGACGCCCACGACCGCCTCCCCCACCTCTCTGGCCGCTCCCGCCGTCAAGGACGTCGCCGTGGCGGGTTTCCAGCAGACGGGTACGACGACCGGCACGGCAACGATCGACATCACCACGGACGGCACCGGGCCGATCTCCCTCACCGTCTCGTGGTTCACGGGCGACACCGGCCTCCAGCTCGGCACCACCCCGGACGGTGCGTCCCAGACGTTCGAGCGCAGCGGCGCCACCCACTACACGCTCACCGTCGACCACACCTTCCAGGGCAACGGCTGCTACTGGTCGGTGCAGGCCACGACCACCCCGGCCTCCGCCGACGGCGGCGCCACCCAGCAGCTTCTGACCAGGCGGTGTGACATCCGATGACCGCTTACCACGACCGCGCTCCCGTGCCTGGCGAGGACGGGGAGCCCACCCGGGTGCTCGGCCCTGGCGACGAGCACACCTCCACGGTTCGCTTCGGCCCCGCCGACGAGCGCACCTCCACGGTTCACTTCAGCCGCGCTCCCGTGCCTGGCGAGGACGGGGAGCCGACCCGGGTGTTCGGCCCTGGCGACGAGCACACTTCCACCGTTCGCTTCGGCCCGGCCGACGAGCGCACCTCCACGGTTCACTTCAGCCGCGCTCCCGTGCCTGGCGAGGACGGGGAGCCCACCGTGCTCGGCCCTGGCGACGAGCACACTTCCACGGTTCGCTTCGGCCCTGCCGACGAGCGCACCTCCACGGTTCACTTCAGCCGCGCTCCCGTGCCTGGCGAGGACGGGGAGCCCACCCGGGTGCTCGGCCCTGGCGACGAGCACACTTCCACCGTTCGCTTCGGCCCCGCCGACGAGCACACTTCCACCGTTCGCTTCGGCCCGGCCGACGAACGCACCCCGGGCCCCGAATCCGTCCCGAGCGACGAGCCCGGTCCCGTCGGTCCCGTCGCTCCCGTCGCTCCCGTCGCTCCCGTCGCTCCCGTCGCTCCCGTCGGCCCCGTCGGCGCCGAGTACAGCGCCACCGTGCTGGGCAGTCACTGGATTCAGCGGCCCGAGCCGGACGCCACCCTCCTCGCGCCGCCCACCACGCGCATCCCGGCACCGCCGGCGCCGCCGACCCGGCCGGATCGCGTGGAAGGCACCGTGCTGCGTTTCGGTCCGGGGGTGACAGCGGCCGTCGCGCACCGCACCCACATGACGCTGCCGGCGGTGCCGCCGCCCGTCGTGCCGCCTCCGCGCCACCGTCTGCGCAGACACGCACTGCCCGCGCTGGTGCTGGTCTCGGTCATCGCCTTCCTCGCCTGGCAGCGCCACGGGCCCTCCGTCGCGGTGCGCTCGGTGGCGGCCACCGCCCGGCCGGCGGTTCTGGGATGCGACGCGACCGCGGACATCGTCGCCCTCGTCGCCACGAACGGCCGGCCGGGCACGCTCTCCTACCGCTGGACCCGAAGCGACGGCACCGCCTCGGGCGTCCTGCGGGAGGTGGTGGTCCGGGACCAGAGTCAGGCCCGTCTGCACCTGCTGTGGACCTTCCAGGGCAAGGGCCACTACACGGCACGGGCCGAACTGCGCATCCTCACGCCCACCCCCCGCACGGTCACTGCCCACCTCACGTACAACTGCCGCTGACCTCGGCGGCCGGCCCGCGGGAGCCGAAACGACCGCGCCGGACGACGGCACCCGCCAGGTCGCCGGTGAACCGCGGTCCTGCGCGATATTCCGGTCCTCAATTGTCACTGGCATGCCATACGCTGCCTTCCTCGGCAGCGTCCACACACCCGTCGTCGGTGTGAGGGGGGACGCGCGGCCGGCTCATCTCCGCCCGGCGACCACCGGGCATGCAGGTCCTTCGCGGCCTCGTCGTGCCGGGTTACGGGTGGCGCCGGCATCCCGCCGTCCGGATGTGGGCGGGATACGAGGAGGCGCTGGTCCGGTACGGCCTGGAGGTCTGCGCGGTGTGGTGCGACCAGGGTCATCAGGACACCTGTGCGGCCACACTGGTCGCCGATCTGACCGCCTTCCGCCCGGGAACACCGATGCGTGAGCAGCCACGACTGGCGGCCGCCGGGGAGCTGCCTCCCTGGCTCGGCGAAGACGCCTTGCACCTCAGTCACCGGTCGGCGCTGGTACGCAAGGACCCTGCCGCCTACGCGCCGCTCTTCCCCGGCGTGCCGGACGATCTGCCGTACATCTGGCCGACGTCGGACCGGGAAAGCGACGCACCTTCCGCCGGGAAGCCCAGCCCGGCCCGGTAGGGCCACCGCCGGTGTCCTGCGGACATGCGGGGGGCTGCGCTCAATGGTCGTCGCGGATGGTGGTCGCGATGCCGTTGCTGACCACGACCTCGGCGCTGAAGCCCTTCTTGGCGGCCGCCTCGAGTTCGGCCTCGGTGCACTCGACGCCGCCCTCTCCGCCCGGGCCGGTGTTCACGGCGTCGCAGATGTCGTCGTTGCCCACGATCTTGGTGTCGTCGGTGACGAGGGACTGCTGCTCGGTGCCCTTCATGTCGGAGACGGTGTACTTGCCCGGCGCCAGGTAGGAGACGTTGCCGAACCAGGTGCCGTTGACACCCTTGCCCTGGTTGATGCCTTCGATGACGGTCTCGCGGGAGTCGGAGTCGGAGGCGGAGTCGGATCCCGAGTCGGGGGCGGAGCCGGCGTCGTCTCCGGCGTCCTGCTGAGCGGCACGCCGCTCGGCCACCAGGGTCGCGACACCGTTCTTCATGCCGTTCTGGCACGCCGTCATCAGCAGCCCGGCGGTGATCGCGGCGGCGGCGACGATGCCCCGGCGCAGGTGGCGGTTCATCACGGGAGGTTCCTTCCGAGGCAGGGGTCGTGCCGTACCGGCGGGCGTTCTCGGCCGGTTTCCCGCTCTGTGCTGACTTGAGGGGTCCCGGACCCGCAGGTCACGCCCGTCTTCCCTTCAGGACGCCGCCGTGGCACAGCCGTGACACGGCAACACCTGAGCTGTGGAGGGCCGTTGGCCGATGCGCCGCCTTGTGTCACGCAGGTGCACGTGGCCACCCGGAGCCGCCCGCAGGGATGTACGGCCTCCATGGCGGGCGTCGGGTCTGCGACGCTGTGCCGTGCCAGTCATCAGAGGTGAGGAAGTGCGAGCCGCCGTACCCGTCATGGCGGGCGTCGCGGGCGGCAAGGCGCGTCCAGGACGCGTGTGGCGCAGGTCACGGGAAGCCGGTGTGCGGTGCCGGACAGCTCATTGAGGTGAGCACTCATATGCGTACCCGGATACGGGCTGGTGATTCGAGCGCGTTCGCCGAGCTGTTCGACACGTATGCGCGCGCGGTCTACAACCATGCCTTCCGGCTGGCCGCCGACTGGTCGACGGCCGAGGACGTGATGGCCGCGACCTTCATGGAGGCATGGCGGCTGCGCGACAAGGTCGACCCGGAGGGCGGTTCCCTGCGGCCGTGGCTGCTGGGCATCGCCACCAACACGGCGCGCAACCAGTTCCGGAGCAACCGGCGGTACCGGGCGGCGGCGGAGGCGGCCGCGGCGGCCGAACTGTCGGTTCCCGACCATGCCGAGGAAGTGGCCGACCGGCTCGACGGCCGGCGGCGCCTCGCGACGGCGCTCACCGCGCTCGCGGCGCTGCGCCGGCCGGAGCGTGAGGTCATCGCGCTCTGCCTGGGGGAGGGCCTGGACTACGAGGCCGCGGCGGAGGCGCTCGGCATTCCGGTGGGCACGGTCGCCTCCCGGCTGTCCCGCGCCCGCAAGAAGCTCCGCAAGGTCGCCGAGGCCGCCGAGGCCGCCGAGTTCGGACTGAGCGGACTCCAACTGGCGGGCAACAGAGGGGAGTTGGTGCGTCCCGCTGCGGCGACCTCGTCCGGGAAAAGTTTCCGGAATCGGGAAGTCGGCCGCCTCGGCAGACAGACAAGAGGCGATCACGCACACGTGATCCGGCCCGCACAGGAGGGAAACCGATGAACGCGAACACGTCCCGGCAGAGCGCTGCCGAGTGGGAAGAAGGCGCAGAGCTCTTCGACCGGACGACGCGCGACCTGCCGCCGGGCCGTCACCAGTTCCACAAGGAGCGCATGATGGCCCAGATCCACGAGGCGCAGCAGGCAGAGCACACGGGCGTGGGGGAGAAGGCGGTGGCCCCGGCGAAGATCCGGCGCCTCCGGCTGCCGCGCCCGGCGATCGCCCTGCCCGCGCTGGTCGCCGCCCTCGCCGGGGTGGTCGTGACCGGGGTGGTCACGTCCGGTGGCGGCACCGGGATCGAAGACGGCGGCGTCGCCACCGGACCGGCCCTGACCACCACCGTCGGCGTCGCGTCCACCAAGGGCGTACCGCAGCTGCTCGACCAGATCGCGTTGGCGGCCGCCGACGCGGACCATCCGACCGTCAAGCCCGGCCAGTACGTCTACGTCGAGTCCAAGACGGCCTCCTCCTTCATCAGGACCATCGACGACAAGAGCTTCCTGGCCAGCCACGAGCTGCACCGCCGCCAGGTGTGGCTGTCGGCGGACGGCACCAAGGGCTGGCTGATCGACCCGGCCGTCAACGACACCAGCGAGGGCGAGACGCTGAGCCTTCCCGACGAGAGGGGCAAGACCCCGGAGGCGGACCTGAACTCTCCGTCGTACGACTATCTGACCAAGCTGACCACTGACCCCGACGCCCTTCTGGCCAAGATCTACAAGGAGACCGAGGGGGACGGCAACTCCCCCGACCAGCAGGCGTTCGCCACCATCGGTGACCTGCTCAGCGAGACCTACCCTCCGGCGGAGCTGTACTCGGCCCTGTTCAAGGCCGCGGCGAAGATCCCGGGTGTCGTCGTGGTCAACGACGCGACGGACGCGGTGGGCCGGCACGGCGTGGCGGTGGCCCGGCTGGACGAGACCAGCGGTCAGCGCGAGGAGTGGATCTTCGACAAGAAGACCCATGTCTTCCTGGGCGAGCGCTCGGTCCAGGTGAACAAGATGAGCGGCGAGGACGCCCTGATCACGCCCGGCACCGTCACCTTCACCAGCGCCATCATCAACCGCGCCATCGTCGACGGCGAGAAGCAGACCCCGTCACAGAGCGGCTGACCGGGGGCGTCCACTCCCGCGAGGCCGGGCCGATGACACGGGACGGCCGCTCCCGACGGCCGCTCCCGACGGCCGCCCCGACGGCCGCTCCCGCCCTCGCTCAGCCGTTTCGCCAGGCCGATGCGAGGGCGGTGCGGTTGGTGCGCAGAAGGTCGTCCAGGTCCGTCTCGCAGAGCGAGTCCGGCACGTTGTCGGAGAAGATCTCCAGGACGCACGGGCCGCGGTAGCCGACGTCGTAGGCCGCGTGCAGCAGTCGGCCGACCGGGATGTCGCCGGTGCCGACGCTGCGCCGGTCCATCCGCGAGCGGGGCGTGCGCCAGTCACTGACCTGGAGCAGGAACAGGCGGTCGGGAGCGTCGGCGAGGCGGGGGACGAGATCAGGGTCCTGCCACAGGTTCCACAGGTCGAGGCAGACGCCCACGTTCTCGCGGTCGACCTCCTGGACGATGTCGAGCGCCTGCCGGTAGGTCCAGATGGCGGTCTCCGCGTTGAGCAGGACGGGGTTGAGGGGTTCCAGCGCGATCCGTACGCCGTGGTCGGCGGCGATGTCCGCCAGTTCGCGGTGATGGCCGACGACCTGGCGGATCGCCTCGTACAGGTTTCCGTCGGGCGCCGGCCCGGTGTTGGTGACGAAGGCCGCGCCCGGCGCGAACGGTGCGATCAGCTCCACGCTGCGGCGGAAGCGGGCCAGCCGGTCACGTCGGCCGGACGGGTCCGGCTGGGTCTCGCTGGGGAACACGGTCCGTACGACGGGCTGGACCGAGCTGATCGGCAGTCCCGTCCCGGCGACCGAGGCGAGTTGCGCCTTGGCACGGTCGGGATCGTGGTCGAGCTTGGTCTCGCACAGCTCGATCGCTTCGACGCCGAGGCCGGCGTAGTGCGTCACGTCCTCCTCGAAGGACCAGGGCATGGTCGTGAACTGGTTGACGCCGTAGGGGAAGGCGAACGGGGGCGTGGGGCTGTCCGTCGGAGTCATACGAGTACTTCCGTGTCGTTCCTGCCGTCGTTCCCGCCGTCGTTCCTGCCGTCGTTCCCGCCGTCGTTCCTGCCGTCGGTCAGGAAGCCGGTCACCGTCCGGTGGAACTTCTCCGGCTCGTCGAAGAACAGCGCGTGGCCGCCGTGCTCGAAGAAGACGGTCCGGGCACCCGGGAGCGCCTCACCGACCCAGGCGGGGCCCTGCCAGGGGAACACCTGGTCCTGGCGTGCCACCAGAACCAGGCCGGGCAGGCGGATCGTGCGCAGCAGGTCGCGCCAGTCGTGGCGGGTGTGGTCGGCCATCAGCGCGTTGCGTGCGTACGGGGGTGACTTGGCCATCTCGGCCAGCAGCAACTCCCGCTCCGGCGCGGTGGGTTCGCCCGCGAAGATGGTGCCGATCTGGTCCTCGTCGAAGGCCGGAGGATCGCAGGTGAGCTGCGTCTGCAGGGCGGCCAGGGAGGGTTCGTCGTAACAGGTGGCGTGTGCGTGTTTCCAGTCCGGTGCGTAGTACTGGCGGGGTGCCTGCTGGACGTACACCGCGCGGGCCAGGCGGTGGCTGCCGAACAGTTCCAGATAGCTCCAGACGACCGGGCAGCCGAGTGACCAGCCCAGCACGGTGACCTCGCGCAGGTCGAGTGCTTCGAGGAGGTCGAACAGATCCTTGGCGAGCCTCGACACCCGGTAGCCGTGGCGGGGTTTGCCGGAGTCGCCGTGACCGCGCAGATCGACGGTGATGACGCGGGCGTGTTCGGCGAGGGCGTCCACGTTGCGGGTGAAGAAGCGGCTACTGAAGCCCCAGCCGTGGATCAGCACGAGAGGAGGGCCGGAGCCCTGTTCCTCATAGTGGATCGTGACGCCGTCGCTGGTGGTGATGTCGCCCATGGCTCTCCTTCGGCGTGGGTGTGTCCCGCCGCGCGGTGTCCGCGTCGGCGGTGGGGCCGGGGTGTTCCCGGAGCGCTCGTCTCAGTGGTGCCCGGGCCGGTGCCGCCCTGCGCCCGGCCCCGGCGGCACCGGGGAGAGGCCCTCACCGAGCGCGGCCACGGCGGCGGCACCGTGCCCGGCCGCGAGCAGCGGCGTGCGGATGTCCTGTTCCAGGTCGGGCAGGTAGCCGAGGAGGACATCGGCGGGCCCCTGGATCCGTACGCGGCCCAGCGCGGCCGGCAGCAGCAGGCTCCGGGCGCGCCCGAGCCGCTCGGAGCGGTCACCGGACTCCACGGTGACCGGGGCGCCGGCGTTGCTGACGACCAGCGCGGTGGAGAAGTCGTGCACCAGTGGGGCCGTTGCACCCGCCCGCCACCGCTCCAGGGCGAAGTACGGGCCGGCGCACAGCACGGTTCGCTCCACCCCGTCGTCGATCTGGACACTCAGGCCGGAGTGGAACTCGGGGCGCGGTCCGGGACGCCACTCGTCGAGGAGCCGCCCCAGGTTGGCGTGCCACTCCTCGTCGGCCAGTTCCGAGCCGTCCTCCATGTGCCGGCGCATGGCGTGCTGCTGGATGTCGGAGGTCTGCTCGATCTCGTAGACCAGGGTGCCGGGGCCGAAACCGTGCAGGGTGCCGCCGGGCACGTAGACGGTCTGCCCGGCCCGCACCGGAAGCCGGCGCATGACCGCGTCGAAGTCCTGCGCGAGCAGGGCCCGGTGCAGGGTGTCCCGGTCCACACCGGCCTGCACCCCGACCAGGGCGGTGGCTCCCGGGGCCGCGTCGAGGACGTGCCACGCCTCGGTCTTGCCGTGGGGCTCGCCCTCCAGCCGGCGTGCCGTGTCGTCGTCGGCGTGCAGATGGACCGGGAGGGTGCCGGTGCCGTCGATGAACTTGGTCAGCACCGGGAAGTGCGGGCCGCGCCACCCGCGTCCCACGAGTTCACCGGGGTGATCCTCGACGAGCCGGCGCAGTGGCCGGCCGGCCAGCGGGCCGTCCGCGACGCGCGCACCCTCGCCGTCCACATCGCTGACCTCCCAGGTCTCGGCGACCGGGCCGTCGGGCAGGCCGGTACGGCCCAGCCGTTCGGCGATCGCCCGGCCACCGAAGAGGTGTTGCTTGACGGGGGTGGTCAGCGGCAACGGATACCAGTCCACGGTCACTCCCATTGCCTGACGGTGGGTCAGAGAATGGGCTGGCCGCCCGTGACGGCGATGCGCGCACCCGAGACGTACGCGGCCTCGTCCGAGGCGAGCATGACGTACACGGGGGCGAGTTCGGCCGGCTGCCCGGCACGCCCCAGTGGCGTCCGCCCGCCGAAGTCCTCGACCTGCTCGGGCGGCATCGTGGCGGGGATCAGCGGCGTCCAGATGGGCCCCGGGGCCACGCTGTTGACCCGGATACCCCGCTCGGCGAGCGACTGGGACAGCGAGCCGACCATGTTGGCCAGGCCCGCCTTCGTCGCGTTGTACGCCAGCAGGCCCGGCGGCGGCGAGTCGGAGTTCACCGAGCTGGACGCGATGATCGACGCACCCGGCTTCATGTGCGGCACCGCCGCCTTGCAGAGGTGGAACATGGCGCTGAGGTTGGTCGACAGCGTGTGGTCCCACTCCTCGTCCGGGATCTCCTCGATCGAGTCGCGGAACATCTGGAAGGCCGCGTTGCTGACCAGGACGTCGATGCGGCCGAACGCCTCGACGGCCCGCGCCACCACCTCCCGGCAGTGGGCGGGATCGGACAGGTCGCCCGGCACCAGGACGGCCTTGCGGCCGGCCTCCTCCACCCAGCGCGCCGTGTCGCGGGCGTCGTCCTCCTCCTCGTTCAGGTGCGAGAGGAGGACATCGGCGCCCTCGCGGGCGTAGGCGATCGCGACGGCCTTGCCGATCCCGCTGTCACCCCCGGTGATCAGGGCTTTCTTCCCGGCCAGCCGGCCCGATCCGCGGTAGCCGCGCTCACCGTGGTCGGCCTGGGGTCGCAGGGACGCCTCGGTGCCCGGAGGCTGCTGCTGCTGTGCGGGCTTGCTCATGGGGACGTACCTCGTTCTTTCCTGGCGTCTTGTGGTCGCGTGGCAGGGCACGTGCCCTCCCGCTCCTGGCCGGGCCACGTCGCAGCGGGCCGCGGGCCGCAGGTGCCGACCGGCGCACTCGGGCGAGCGGGGGGTGACTCACCGGGACACCCGGACGGAGATGGCGGAGCCGTCGGACTTAGGGGTCCTTTCACTATGCCCGTCCGGGTCGCGCGGCCTGGCACCGCACCTCGCCGCGTTGCCGAAACGCCCACGTGGCTCCTCCCCCACGC